>NZ_CAJMYY010000018.1:0-192941 GCF_905220185.1 Paraburkholderia sp. J11-2
TCCCGCGATGCTCGCGCGGTGATCTTCACCGCCGACGACTTTGGCCTGCACGAGCGGGTCAATGCGGCGGTGGAGCGTGCGCATCGCGAGGGCGTGCTCGACTGCGCGAGCCTGATGGTGGCCGCGCCCGCCGCGCTCGATGCCGTAGCGCGGGCGCGCCGCACGCCGGGTTTGCGCGTGGGGCTGCATCTGGTGCTGGCGGACGGCGCGGCGATGCTGCCGCGCGCGCAGATCCCCGCGCTCGTCGATGCGCAAGGGCGGTTTGGCGACAACATGGTTCGCGACGGCGTGCGCTTCTTCTTCCTGCCGCATGTACGCAGGCAGCTCGCGAAGGAAATACGCGCGCAGTTCGAAGCGTTCGCGGCGACCGGGCTCGCGCTCGATCACGTGAATACGCACAAGCATTTTCATTTGCATCCCACGGTGCTCGCGCTGATCCTCGAGATCGGCCGCGACTATGGTTTGCGCGCGATGCGTCTGCCGCTCGAGGCGGGCGCGCCGTTCGCACTGAAGCCTTGGCTCGCGCTCGTGCGCGCGCGCCTGGCTCGAGCGGGCATCGCCCACAACGACTATGTAGTCGGCATCGCAAAGACGGGCGCAATGGACGAGGCCGCCGTGCTCGACGCGCTCGCGCATCTGCCCGCACAAGGTGTAGGCGAGATCTACTGCCACCCGGCGCTCGCCGATGAAGCGGCCGAGGCGCCCATCACGCCGTCGATGCGCACCTATCGCCACGCCGACGAATTCGGCGCGCTGATCTCGCCGCGCGTGGCCGCAGCGCTCGCGCAAGCAGGCGTGCGCCGTGGCGGCTTTACCGATGTGTTCTTCAGCGCGGCTTCGGGCTCAGGTTCCGCCGCGTCGCGCGGCTCCGAGGTGCGAGCGTCATGAAGTGGCTGCAGTGGCTTGGCCTGCCGGTCGGCATCGCCATTCTGATCGGTCTCGTCGTCCATAACGGCGCGCACGATGTGCTGCGCGTAATCGGCACGGCTGGCCCCATGCTGCTGTGGCTCGTGCCATTCCACGCGCTGCCGCTTCTGCTCGATGCGCACGCGTGGCGCCTCCTGCTCGACAAGCGCGCGCCGCTCAGCTTCCTCTGGTGGACCGCGACCGTGCGCGAGGCCGTGAACCGGCTGCTGCCCGTGGTGGGGGTTGGCGGCGAGCTCGTCGGCATTCGCCTCGCGCGCTGGAAGGTGCGCAATGCGAGCGAGGTGACGGCTTCGGTGATTGTCGAGGTGTTCGTGACGATCGCCGTGCAATATGCGTTCTCGGCGCTCGGTGTCGTGCTGATCGTCGCGGCCACTGGCGACGGCGGGTCGCTGCGCACCATCGTCACGATCGCACTCGCGCTCCTGCTCTCGGCGCCGTTGCCCGTGCTTGCCGTATTCCTGCTGCGTCGCGGCGGCGTATTTCATGCGATCGAACGCTGGGCCGCGCGCCTGCTCGGCACTGACAATCCGCTCATGGTCGGCCTCGACGGCAAGCAGCTCGACGCCGATCTCGACGCGCTGATGTCGCGCACCGGCCTCATGTTTCGCGCCTTCTTCTGGCAGCTCGCCGGCTATATGCTCGGGGCGTTCGAGACATGGTGGGCGCTCGCGCTGCTCGGCCATCCGGTCTCGGTGGGCGATGCGCTCGCCATCGAAGCCATCACGCAGGCCGTGCGCCATGCCGCTTTCATGGTGCCTGCCGGCCTCGGCGTGCAGGAAGTCGCCGTGGTGCTGCTCGCGCAACTCTTTGGCGTGAGCCAGGAAGTGGCGTTCTCGCTCGCGCTCGTCAAGCGCATGCGCGAAGTGGTGTTCGGCGTGCTCGCGCTGATTACGTGGCAGGCCGCGGAAATCGTTCGCGCGCGTCGCGCATTGCGCCATGGTCCGCAGTCCGGGGAGGCGCTGCCTGCCGTGACGAAGGTCTCCGCGCAGGTGGGCTCGAAGCGGGGCTCACGGCACGATCAGGTCCATTGACGGTACATTGTGGGCATGCCGGCGCGCGCGGGTTCTTCGCGCACGCGTAGGCGCAAGCCCATGTTGATGCGTTATCAGGGACATGAAGCCCACGTTTTCATCCACGCGTTCGCTCGCGCTCGCATGCGCCGCCATGGCGGCGTTCATGCTTTCCGGCTGCAACGATCACCAGCTCGGCGCCATGTTCCATTCCATCTGGCAGGGATTCAAGACGTTCATCGATTCGGTCAAGCCCGACGCGCTACTGCTCAGGGGGCTCACGCCTGGCGTCTCCACGTTCGAGCAGGTGCGCGAGCAGATGGGCCAGCCCGAAACCGAGCGCGTGTTCGACGACGGTTCGCGCCGCCTCGAGTATCCGCGCGGTCCGCAGGGCCTCAAGACCTGGATGGTCGACATCGGCCCGAACGGGCGGCTCGTGGCCATTACCCAGGCGCTGACGGCGGAAAACTTTGCGAAGATCCGCGTTGGCATGAGCGAGGACGAGGTGCGGCGCCTGCTCGGCAAGCCGGGGCAGGTGGCCGGCTACCGCTTGAAGAAGGAGACGGTGTGGAGCTGGAAGTGGCTGGAAGGGGGCGTGACGCCCGAAGCGTATTTCAACGTGCATTTCGGACCGGACGGGCGGGTCACGACGACCTCGCGCTCGGACGTGATCCGCGGGCGCTGACCCAGTTGACTCACGATCACGCAAGGAGGCGCGCATGATGAACCGGAGACGGCCCAAGCGTGTGGGGCTCGTGCTCGGCGGGGGCGCGGCGCGCGGTTGGGCGCATATCGGCGCGATTCGCGCGCTCGAGGAAGCGGGCATCAAGCCCGACGTAGTGTGCGGCACGTCGATCGGCGCGCTGGTTGGCGCCGTATACGCAAACGGCGATCTCGACTGGCTCGAAGACTGGGTGGGCAAGCTCACCTGGCAGACTGTGGTGCGTCTGCTCGACTTGCGTTTTTCGGGCGGGCTGCTCGGCGGGCGCAAGGTGATCGACCTGTTTGCGCACCAGTTCAATGGCCGCTCGATCGATGACCTGAAGTTGCCGTTCACGGCGGTCGCCACCGAACTCGACACCGGGCGCGAGGTCTGGCTGCGCGAAGGCGGCGTGGTGGACGCCGTGCGCGCGTCGATTGCGATTCCCGGCATCTTCACGCCGATCTGGCATGACGGCGTGTGGCTCGTCGACGGCGGGCTGAGCAACCCGGTGCCGGTGTCCGCCGCGCGCGCGATGCGTGCCGACACCGTGATCGCCATCGACCTGAATCACGACATTCTCAACGGCCGCGACCTGGGCGGCGCGATCGACACGATGCCGCGCGAGTTGCCCGTGGAGGCGAGCGACGCAGCGACGGCCGCATCGGCTGCAGGGGCGGTGAATCACGGCGCCAATGGCGCAGAAAGCGCTGAAGCGGCGCATGAACCGCTTCTGCGCCGCAACGGCAAGCGCTTCCCGCGCTGGCTGCAGCCGGCCGGTCCCGGCGCGGCAGGCGGGCCGGACGTGCGCGTGGCGCCGCCGCCTAGCACGCGCGTGCCTTCCGTGTTGAGTTCGGTAGCCCAGAGTATCGACATCATGCAGGTGCGCATTACGCGCAGCCGCCTGGCGGGCGAGCCCGCCGACGTGCTGATCCAGCCGCGCCTGGGCGGCATGGGGATTTTCGACTTTCATCGCGCCGGCCCCGCCATTGAAGAAGGGCGCGCGGCCGTGCAGTACATGATGCCGGCCATCAAGGCGCAGTTGGGACTGGACTAGGGCGCTTCGGCTTCTTTCTGCTACTGCATTGCCGGCTACAGATCCAGAATGCCGGCGACGGCGAACTTCGCCGCCTCCAGTTCCTCCGCGCTCGCCGATTCCCCCTTGTGCCGCCAGACTCTGCCCGCGAGCGAAAGCGTCGTGACCTGGTCGGCCATTGCGACGCAGGGGCTGGCCAAGCCGCTGATCGGGATTTCCGACTCCCACCCGTGAACGGTGCGGGTAATCGGCAGGCCGACGAAGCGGGTTGTGAGTCCGTTGAACTCGGCGTCGGTCAGGACGAGGACAGGGCGATAGCCTTCCTGCTCACTGCCTGCGCCTGGACCGACGTTGAGCCAGAGGATGTCGCCTGCGTCTGGTGTGCCGTTCTTCATGCGTTCCTTACCATGGGTCGAAACGCGTGGGGTCATCGGGTCCGCCGATTTCGGTCCCTTGCGGCTGTCCGAAGTCGATGAGCGGGTGCGGCTCGAGCTTGCGCTCGCGCAACTGCTGCAAATAGCGCTCGCGCGAGAAGCGCCGGATCGCCGTATGCGGGCGAACCGTGAGCGACCCATCTTCGACTTCCACCTCGACTTCTTGCCCCTCCGCCAACGACAGTTTGCTGGCAAGGCTGGCTGGAATGCGCACCGCAAGGCTGTTTCCCCAACGCTTCAGGGTTTGTATCGCCATTTCGTCCTCGTACTGAATTGGCTGTTTGGCCAATAAGGTATTGAGTTTGATGTCCATACCTGATCGTGGTGTATCTACGTGGTTGATACATCACGGATGCTAGGCTTCGAGTGCGTATGTGTCAACGCGTTGATACGCGCGATGTTCGCGGCGCACGTACACAGATCAAGGAATGCGGTGTCTGGTCTCAGCCCATTGCCGCGAGCCACACCCAGCCGTGCTGGCTGCGGCGTAGCGCTACGACGGAAAGCGGCGCGATTTCGATCGAGCGCAAACCCGACGACGGCGCGCCCAGCGCGTGAAGAATCGCCGCGCGCATCACACTTGCATGGGTGAAGGCGACCATGTCGGTAGCGGAGCTGGGGATCGCATCGAGCCAGGCGCTAACGCGCTCGCGGACATCGTCGAACGATTCGCCGCCGCCCGGCGGCCTGAAAGCGGGGTCGCGTGTCCAGGTGGCAAGGGCGTCGGGCGCTTCATGGGCAAGATCCGCGAGGCGCTTGCCTTGCCACGCGCCGAAGGCCGTGTCGGCGAGGGCGCCGACTGGCGTTGCCCCGGCGAAGCCGGCCGCGTGTGCGCACGCTCGCGCGATCGCAGCGGGACTCGTCACCGCGCGTTGCGCCTCGCCATTGCGCTCGCCACCGGCCAGGCGAGCGTGCCAGCGCTCGCGCCAAGCAGCAAGCGCCGCGAGTGCGCGGGCGTCGAGCGCTTCTTCGGCTTCATCGTCCGCTACAGGCGCTTGCGGGAATGTTCCCGAGCGCTGTGCGGCATTCGCCGCATGACTGATCAGCCAAACTGTCGTCGGCATGCTTTTCCTTACGTATCACTTCCCTGTAGCTGACATCCGGTCCGCAGCCAGTTGTCGTAGCGCGTAGAATACAGGCTCCACGACACGCGGAAGCCGGTGCAAGTCCGGCGCGGTCGCGCCACTGTAACTGGTTGCCGTCGATTGAATTTCGATTGAATCGAAGCAACGGGAGTCAGACCCGCGCGTCGTGAACCACTTTTTCAACGACTAGCGGGGCGCGTTACCCCAGGAGAAGTCAGCATGTCCGACACCGCATTCCCCCTGCAGCACGCACCGGCCGCGCCGGCACCCATTGCGCTGCGGGAGATCCTGCCCTGGGCGATCTTCGGCGGCCTCATGCTGCTGCTGGCCCTGTACTTCGTGGGCGCCGAGCAAGGCGCGACCTCGATCGTCCCGGGCATGTACGTCCACGAATTCGTTCACGACGGCCGCCACCTGCTCGGCTTTCCCTGCCACTGACCGGGAGCTGAACATGGTCGGCAAGTTGCTGGTACGCGGCATGCTCGCAGGCATCGCCGCGGGACTTCTCACGTTCGGCTTCGCGAAGATCGTGGGCGAGCCCCAGGTCGATCAGGCGATTTCCCTCGAAGAAAAGCTCGATGCCGCGAAGGGTGAAGCCCCCGAACCCGAAATCGTGAGCCGCAAGACCCAGGCGAGCCTCGGGCTCTTCACGGGCGTGATGGTCTATGGCGCATCGATCGGCGGCCTCTTTGCGCTCGTCTTCGCGTATGCGAACGGACGCGTAGGGCGTCTTTCGCCGCGCGCGCTCTCGGCCTGGCTCGCGCTCGCGGCGTTCGTCGCGATCTACATGGTGCCGAGCATCAAGTACCCGGCGAACCCGCCCTCGGTCGGGGACCCGGAGACGATCGGCTATCGAACCGGGCTCTTCTTCCTGATGGTCGCGATCTCGATCGCCGTGTCGGTGTTCTCGCTCAAGGTGCGCGCCGTCTTCGTGCCGCGCCTTGGCGGGTGGAATGCTTCGATCGTGGCGCTCGTGCTGTTCGTCGTCGTGATCGGCGCGGTCCAGTTCGCGCTGCCGGCGGTCAACGAGGTGCCCGCCGCCTTCCCGGCCGTACTGCTGTGGAAGTTCCGCACGGCGTCGATCGGTATGCAGGTGATTCTCTGGACCACGATCGGCCTGCTTTTTGGCGCGCTCGCCGAAAAGCTGATTGGCGCGAACGCCCGTGCGCTCAGCGCGCGCTGCACGCATACGCGCGCCGCGTAAGCGCGGCAGGGCCGCTGGGCGCGCGCCGCGCACCTATCGAAAAAGCGACCCCAAACTTGCGTAAATGCCCCGCACGCCCCGCGTGCCGGGGCATTTTTTTTCACCTTTCAAAAGCATCGGGCCCGCGGCTGCGCGGGCCCGATCCGCGTGCGCCCATGCGCGGCACCGCAATGCTGCAGTGCAATATTCACGCCGTGCCAGTTTGAGCAATCTATTTTGCACTGAGACGATCCGCGCCAGTTCATCGGTTTCGCCGGCGCTCACAGGCCGCGCGAGGCCGCCCGACACGACAAAACGACTTGATCCGGAGACGCGCGTGATCCTTTACGGCTTTGGCCCGGTGCTGCTCGCCGGCACGATCCAGACCATCGAGCTTTCGCTTCTCTCGCTCGGCGTGGCTGTCCTGCTAGGCCTTGCCGGCGCGGCGGCCAAGCTCTCGTTCAACCGGCCGCTCGCGGCCGTGGCGACCGCTTACACGACGCTGATCCGCTCGGTGCCCGACCTCGTGCTGATGCTGCTGCTCTTCTATAGCATCCAGATCGGCGTGAACGAGGCCACCGACGCGCTCGGCATGGCGCAGATCGACATCGATCCGTTCTTGGCCGGCGTCGTCACGCTCGGTTTCATCTACGGCGCGTACTTCACCGAGACCTTCCGCGGCGCGTTTCTCGCCGTGCCGCGCGGCCAGCTCGAAGCGGGCCACGCCTACGGCATGAGCGGCGCGCGTGTGTTCGCCCGCATCCTCTTTCCGCAGATGATGCGTTTCGCGCTGCCCGGCATCGGCAACAACTGGCAGGTGCTCGTGAAGGCGACGGCGCTCGTCTCGATCATCGGTCTCGCCGATGTCGTGAAGGCCGCCCAGGACGCGGGCCGCAGCACCTTCAACCTGTTCTTCTTCCTCGTGATCGCGGCGCTCATCTACCTCGCGATCACCACGCTCTCGAACTTCGCGCTGATCTGGCTCGAACGCCGCTATTCGGTGGGCGTGCGTCACGCGCAACTCTGAGGAAAACGCCCGCCATGAACGAAATCATTCAGCAATTTGGCCGCGCGTTCCTCTACTGGGACGGCGAGCATGTGTCCGGCCTCGCGATGACGCTCTGGCTGCTCGTGATATCCGTGGCTTTCGGCTTCGTGTGCGCGGTGCCGCTCGCCGTGGCGCGTGTGTCGAGCAAACGCTGGCTTTCGCTGCCGGTGCGCTTTTACACCTATGTGTTTCGCGGCACGCCGCTTTATGTGCAGTTGCTGCTCATCTACACGGGCGTGTACAGTCTCGCGTTCATTCGCGCGGAGCCGCTCCTCGACGCGTTCTTTCGCAGCGGCCTGAACTGTGCGGTGCTCGCGTTTGCGCTCAACACCTGCGCGTACACGACAGAGATTTTCGCGGGCGCGATTCGCGCCACCTCACACGGCGAAGTGGAAGCGGCGCGCGCCTACGGCATGAGCCCGTTCACGATGTACTGGCGCGTGATCCTGCCTTCGGCGCTGCGCCGCGCACTGCCGCTGTACAGTAACGAAGTGATCCTGATGCTGCACGCGACCACGGTGGCCTTCACCGCGACGGTGCCCGACATCCTCAAGGTCGCGCGCGACGCCAACTCGGCCACCTACCGCTCGTTCGAGTCGTTCGGCCTCGCGGCGCTGATCTACTGTGCGGTATCGTTCGTGCTGGTGGCCGCGTTCCGCCGCGCCGAAAAACGCTGGCTCGGCCATCTCGCCGTGCGCACCCGCTGAATCACCGGAACACCGGAACCTCGGAAACTGGAGACCATCTTGGCTCAGACGCAATCCTCAGATAGCAAGCTCGTCGCGCGCGACATCCACAAGCGCTACGGCGACAACGAGGTGCTCAAAGGCGTCTCGCTCGACGCGAAGAAGGGCGACGTGATCAGCATCATCGGCGCGAGCGGCTCGGGCAAGAGCACGTTCCTGCGCTGCATCAATTTCCTCGAGAAGCCGAACGCCGGCGAGATCATCGTGGACGGCGAGGCCGTGCGCACGAAGGCGGGCCGCAACGGCGACCTGGACGTGGCCGACCACAAGCAACTGCAACGCATCCGCACCAAGCTCGCAATGGTGTTCCAGCATTTCAACCTGTGGTCGCACATGAACGTGCTCGAGAACGTGATGGAAGCGCCGTTGCACGTGCTGGGCGTGCCGCGCAAGGAAGCCGAGGAGCGCGCGCGGGAGTATCTGGAGAAGGTGGGTCTCGCGCCTCGCGTGGAGAAGCAATATCCCTCGCATCTTTCGGGCGGCCAGCAACAGCGCGTGGCGATTGCGCGCGCGCTTGCCATGCATCCCGACGTGATGCTGTTCGACGAGCCGACTTCGGCGCTCGACCCCGAGCTCGTGGGCGAAGTGCTCAAGGTCATGCAAAAGCTTGCCGAAGAAGGCCGCACGATGATTGTCGTGACGCACGAAATGGGCTTTGCGCGCAACGTCTCGAATCATGTGATGTTCCTGCACCAGGGGCGCACGGAGGAAGAGGGCGCGCCCGCGGATGTGCTCGGCGCGCCGAAGAGCGATCGCCTGCGCCAGTTCCTCTCGGGCAGCCTCAAGTAAGCGGCGCGTTGAGTCGCGCGCCCCGTCTCGCCGATGGTCCGTCCCACCGTTCTCCATCCCGCTCCCGTTCCTGCCGCCGCGCCCGGCGGCCAGGCGCCGCTCGCGCGCGCCGGGCGCACCATCCAGGTCGCGATCGTCGCGCTCCCGCCCGTTTCGATGTCGGGCGTGGGCCCGGTCGTCGATGCGCTCAATCTCGCCAACGAAATCGACGGCCGCGCGCTGTACCGCTGGCAAATGTGCTCGTGGAACGGCCGCCCCGTGCCGCTGGCGGGCGGCGCGCAATGGCCCGCCGACTGCGCGTTTGGCGACGCGGTGTCGTGCGACTGGCTTATCGTCGTGACCGAGCGCTACCAGCAGTTCGCCGACTTCCGCCTGTTTCTCGCGAGCCTCGCGCGCGTGGGCCAGCGCACGCCGCTCGTCACGGGCATTCACCACGGCATCTGGTGGCTCGCGATGGCGGGGCAGTTGCAGGGCTACCGCGTGGCCGCGAACTGGGAGACGTTCCAGCAGTTCGCGGAGCAGTTCGAGCGCACCATCGTCACGCAGCACATCTACGAAATCGACCGCGACCGCGCGACTTGCGCGGGTGGCCAGGCCACGCTCGACTTCATGCTCGCGATGATCGGCCGCGACCACGGCCCGGAACTGGCCGAACGCATTGCCGACGCGCTGGGCGCAAGCACGCTGCGCAGCGGCGACGAGCGGCAGCGCATTCCGTTCGTGACCGCACCGGGCGAGCGCCATCCGCGCCTGAACGACGCGCTCAAGCTGATGGAAGCGAACATCGAAGACCCGCTCACGACCGACGAGATCGCGAATCTCGTGGGCGTCTCGCGGCGTCAACTTGAGCGGCTCTTTCGCCAGTACCTCGGCGCGATGCCTTCCAAGTACTACCTGGGCCTGCGCCTTGCCAAGGCGCGCTCGCAGTTGCAGCGCACGAGCAAGTCGGTGGTGCAGATCAGTCTTGCGTGCGGGTTTTCTTCGGCGGCGCATTTTTCGAATGCGTACCGCGAGCGCTTTGGCGTCACGCCGCGCGAGGACCGCCGCAACTGGATCGAGCGCCAGCACGGCGGGGCCGCCGCCGAGCCGCGCGCGGGCGCGCTCGTCGAGCCGCCGGAAGTTGAGTGAAACCTGGCCGCGGCGCGGCCAGTGCGCGGACCTTGCAGCTTCCGTACGAAAAAACGCGTCGCGCCTGCGCAAGACGTTTGCGCGCAGCTTGCCTACACTGCACGAACTAACTGAGCGAAAGGGCACGGCCCCAACGCACATCGACCCCGAATTCGACACGCACTGCGTAATAGAGGAATCGCCATGAACGACCAGACTGTGAGCCGCAAGACCTTCGACGAAGTGATGGTGCCGTGTTTCTCGCCAGCGCCGTTCGTGCCCGACCGGGGTGAAGGCTCGCGCGTGTGGGACACAGAGGGCCGCGATTACATCGACTTCGCGTGCGGTATCGCCGTGACTTCGCTCGGCCACGCGCACCCGGAACTGCTGCGCGTGCTGCAGGAGCAGGGCAGCAAGCTCTGGCACATCGGCAACGGCTACACCAATGAGCCGGTGCTGCGCCTCGCACAACAACTCGAAGCACTGACGTTCGCCGACCGCGCGTTCT
Source organism: Paraburkholderia sp. J11-2 (assembly GCF_905220185.1). Lineage (NCBI taxonomy): Bacteria > Pseudomonadati > Pseudomonadota > Betaproteobacteria > Burkholderiales > Burkholderiaceae > Paraburkholderia > Paraburkholderia sp. J11-2. The sequence continues at coordinate 10,574 of NZ_CAJMYY010000018.1, forward strand.
TCGCGAACTCGGGCGCGGAAGCCAATGAGGCGGCGCTCAAGCTCGCGCGCCGCGTGGCCTTCGATCGCCACGGCGCTGACAAGTTCGAGATCGTCTCGTTCACGCAGTCGTTCCATGGCCGCACGTTCTTCACCGTGAGCGTGGGCGGCCAGCCCAAGTATTCGGAAGGCTTTGGCCCCGTGCCGGGCGGCATCACGCATCTGCCATACAACGATATCGAAGCGGCGAAGCGCGCGATCGGCGCGCAGACCTGCGCCGTGATCGTCGAGCCGGTGCAGGGCGAGGGCGGCGTGATTCCCGCCGATCCGGCATTCCTGCGCGCACTGCGCGAAGCGTGCGACGCGCACGGCGCGCTGCTGATTTTCGACGAAGTGCAAACGGGCGTGGGCCGCACGGGGCACTTCTACGCCTACGAGGATACGGGCGTCACGCCCGACATCCTCACGACGGCCAAGGCGCTCGGCAACGGCTTTCCGATCGGCGCGATGCTCACGACCGAAGCGATCGCCGCGCACTTCAAGGTAGGCGTGCATGGCACGACCTACGGCGGCAATCCGCTGGGCGCCGCGATTGCGGGCAAGGTAGTCGAACTGGTGAGCGATCCTGCGCTGCTCGCAGGCGTGCGTGCACGCGGCGAAGCGATTCGCGCCAAGCTCGTGAAGATCAACGAGCGCTTCGACATGTTCAAGGAAGTGCGCGGCAAGGGTCTTCTGATCGGCGCCGAGCTGAACGCGCGCTTTGCCGGCCGCGCCAAGGACTTCAACGCGGCGGCGGCGAATCGCGGCGTGATGATGCTGATTGCGGGGCCGGACGTGCTGCGCTTCGCGCCGTCGCTCATCATTCCCGAAGCGGATCTCGACGAAGGCTTCGCCCGCTTCGAGCAGGCCTGCAACGACGTCATTGGCGTCGACGGCACGCGCTGATCGCAGCGCGCCCAACTGGACCACAGCGCACATAGGACCGACGATGCTATTCGTTCGCCCCGCCAGGCTTTCCGATCTCGATGCGATCGCCCACATGGCGCGCACCGCGCAGCCGGTGCTGCATTCGCTGCCGCACGACCGCGCGGCGCTCGAAGCGCGCATCGCGCTTTCCGAAGATTCGTTTCGCGCGGACGTGGACTTCCCCGGTGAGGAGTTCTATCTGTTCGTGCTCGAAGATTCCGCCACCGGGCGGCTCGTCGGCACGTCGAGCATCGTGGCGGCGGCCGGCTACGCCGAGCCGTTCTACGCGTTTCGCAACGATGCGCTCATTCATGCGTCGCGTGAGCTGCACGTGAACCGCAAGATTCATGCGCTGACGATGTCGCATGAACTCACGGGCAAGAGCCGTCTCGCGGGCTTTTATATCGAGCCAACGCTGCGCGGCGACGCGGCCGCACATCTCATGTCGCGCGCACGCATGATGTACATCGCGATGAACCGTCGGCGCTTCACGCCCGAAGTGTTCACGCTGCTGCTCGGCGTGACCGACGAAAACGGCGCGTCACCGTTCTGGGAAGCGGTGGGGCGCAAGTTCTTCGGGCGCGATTTCAAGGACATCGAGCTCGCCTCGGGTGGACGCAGCCGCACGTTCATCGCCGAAGTGATGCCGGCTTACCCGCTCTATGTGCCGCTGCTGCCCGAGCCTGCGCAGCGCGTGCTCGGCGAGCCCGACCCGAGCGCGTTGCTCGCTTACGAAATCCATCTGGAAGAGGGCTACGAGCCGGACCGCTACGTCGATATTTTCGATGCGGGCCCGGTGCTGACCGCCCAGGTAGATCGCACGGCTTCGGTCGCCGGAAGCGAGGCGCGCACGGTACGCGAAGTTGCGCTCGCATCGAATCCTGAGGGCGCGGCGTATCTGGTCGCGAGCCAACGCGCGGGAGAGTTCCGTTGCGTGCTCGCGACGCTGCCCGAACGCGAGAAGGGCGCAGGCACGAGTGAACGTCACTTCGCGCCGCTCGACGCCGCCGCGCGCGCCGCGCTCGGCGTGCAGGACGGCGAACCGGTGCGCTGTGCGCCGCTTTACCGCGCCACCCCGCAAACAGAGGACGCATACATGGGAGACGCACAATGATCGTGGTACGCGTCGTGCAAACGGGCGACGTGGACGCGCTCGTCGCGCTCGCCCAGGAAACGGGGCCCGGCCTCACCACCTTCAAGCCGGACCGTGAAGCGCTCAAGGCGCGCATCGAGCGCGCACGGCGCACGCTCGCAGGCGAGGCCGAGTTGCGCGAAGCCGGCTACTTCTTCGTGATGGAAGACACGGCAACGGGCGACGTGGCCGGTGTGTGCGGCATCGAAACGGCCGTGGGACTGGAGCAGCCGTTCTACAACTACCGCGTGAGCACGGTGGTGCACGCGAGCCAGGAACTCGGCATCTGGACGCGCATGCGCGCGCTCAATATCTCGCACGATCTCACGGGCTATGCCGAGGTGTGTTCGCTCTTTCTTTCGCCGCGGTATCGCACGGGTGGCGTGGGCGGGCTGCTTTCGCGCTCGCGCTTCATGTTCATCGCGCAGTTTCGCGAGCGCTTTCCCGAGCGCCTGTGCGCGGAATTGCGCGGCCATTTCGACGCGCAAGGCACGTCGCCGTTCTGGCGTGCAGTCGGTTCGCACTTCTACCAGATCGATTTCAACGCCGCCGACTATCTCAGTTCGCACGGGCGCAAGTCGTTTCTCGCGGAGTTGATGCCGAGATACCCGGTGTACGTCGAACTCCTGCCCGAGGAAGCGCAGGCGTGCGTCGGCCTCACGCATGCCGACACGGTTCCCGCGCGACGCATGCTCGAAGCCGAAGGGCTGCGCTACGAGAATCACGTCGATATCTTCGACGCGGGCCCGGTGCTCGAATGCCATATCGGCGACCTGCGCACGGTGCGCGACAGCGTGGTGGTGCCGGTCGAGATCGGCGAGGCGCATGCGCCAGAGGGCGTGCGCTCGCTCGTCTCGAATACGTCGCTGGGCGATTTTCGCGTGGGCTTCGCGCCGGGCATCGTGCACGACGGCGTGTTCACACTGAGCGCGAGTGAAGCGGCGGCACTGAATGTCACGGCGGGTGAACCGGTGCGCGTGCTCGGCCCCGCAGCGAAGCAACAGCGATAAACCTGCATGGGACCCGCGTAAGCGCTAAAGCGCTAGCGCTGGTCGACACAAGGATGACCATGAACGAGCTTTATATCGATGGACAATGGTGCGCGGCCTCGGGCCCCGCGTTTTCGTCGCGCAACCCCGGCACCGGCGAGACCGTGTGGAGCGGCAATGCCGCGAGCGCGCAAGATGTCGATCGCGCCGTCAGCGCCGCGCGCCGAGCATTTGCCGAATGGTCGCAAACGCCCCTCGAAGCGCGCTGCGAGATCGTGAAGCGCTTCGCCGCGCTCGTCACCGAAAAGAAGGAAATGCTCGCTCAGGCCATTGGCCGCGAGACGGGCAAGCCGCTTTGGGAGGCGCGCACCGAAGCCGCGTCGATGGCGGCGAAGGTCGCGATTTCGATCACCGCTTACAGCGAGCGCACCGGTGAAAAACGCGCACAAATGGCCGACGGCGTGGCGGTGCTGCGTCATCGCCCGCATGGCGTCGTTGCCGTGTTCGGTCCGTACAACTTCCCGGGCCATCTGCCCAACGGTCATATCGTGCCGGCGCTGATCGCGGGCAACGCGGTCGTGTTCAAGCCTTCGGAACTCGCGCCGGAAGTTGCGCGCGCAACGGTCGAGCTGTGGCGCGAAGCCGGCTTGCCCGCGGGCGTGCTCAATCTCGTGCAGGGCGAGCGCGACACGGGCATTGCGCTGGCGAATCACCAGCAGATCGACGGGCTCTTCTTCACGGGCAGTTCCGACACCGGCACGCTGCTGCATCGTCAGTTCGGCGGCCGGCCCGAGATCGTGCTCGCGCTGGAGATGGGCGGCAACAATCCGCTCGTCGTCGCACCGGTCGAGGATATCGACGCAGCCGTGCATCACGCGATCCAGTCGGCGTTTCTTTCGGCGGGGCAGCGCTGCACGTGCGCGCGCCGCATTCTCGTGCCCGCGGATGCATTCGGCGAGCGCTTCCTCGCGCGCTTCGTCGAAGTGAGTTCGCGCATTACGGTGGGCGAGTACGACGCCGAGCCGCAGCCCTTCATGGGCGCCGTGATTTCGGCGCGCGCGGCCGCGAAACTGATGAGTGCGCAAGCGCAGTTGCTCGAGCGCGGCGCACGCGCCTTGCTGCCGATGACGCAACGCGACCCGGCGCTCGGCTTCGTGACGCCGGCGATTCTCGACGTGACCGGCGTGGCCGATTTGCCCGACGAGGAGCACTTCGGGCCGCTCGCGCAGATCACCCGCTACGCAGGTTTCGACGACGCGATCGCCCAGGCCAACAATACGGCCTACGGTCTCTCGGCGGGCCTGCTCGCCGACGACGAAGCGCTGTGGCAGCGCTTCACGCGCGAAATCCGCGCGGGTGTGGTGAACTGGAACCGGCCGACCAACGGCGCGTCGAGCGGCGCGCCGTTCGGCGGCGCGGGCCGCTCGGGCAACCACCGGCCGAGCGCGTATTACGCCGCCGACTACTGCGCCTACCCGATGGCCTCGGTAGAAAGCGCGCAATTGCAGATGCCCGCGAGCGTTTCGCCGGGTCTTCACTTCTAAGGAACGACGATGACAACCCTTGAAGCCAACTTCGACGGACTCGTCGGCCCCACGCACAACTACGCCGGGCTGTCGTTCGGCAACGTCGCCTCGCAGAACAACGAGAAGTCCGTGGCGAACCCGCGCGCCGCGGCGCAGCAGGGCTTGCGCAAGATGAAGCGGCTCGCCGACCTGGGCTTCGCGCAAGGCGTGCTGCCGCCGCAGGAACGGCCCTCCATGCGCTTGCTGCGCGAACTGGGTTTCGGCGGTAAGGATGCCGAAGCAATCGCACGCGCTGCGAAGGACGCGCCCGAGCTCCTCGCGGCGGCAAGCTCCGCTTCGGCCATGTGGACCGCCAATGCGGCCACGGTGAGCCCTTCGGCGGATACGCCCAACCGGCGCGTGCATTTCACGCCCGCGAATCTGTGCAGCAAGCTGCATCGCGCGATTGAGCACGAGGCCACGCGCCGAACGCTCGCCACGGTGTTCGCGGACCCGTCGCACTTCGTCGTGCACGAGGCGCTGCCCGGCACGCCCGCGCTCGGCGACGAAGGCGCGGCCAACCATACGCGCTTTAGCGCGCAATACGGCGAGCGCGGCGTGGAGTTCTTCGTGTACGGACGCAGCGAATACCGTCGCGGGCCGGAGCCCAAACGCTTCCCGGCGCGGCAGACGTTCGAGGCGAGCCGCGCCATTGCGCAGCGCCACGGCCTGACCGACGCCGGCACCGTGTTCGCCCAGCAGAACCCCGATGTGATCGACGCGGGCGTGTTCCACAACGACGTGATCGCCGTGGGCAACCGCAGCACGCTGTTTTGCCACGAGCGCGCGTTCGTCGACCAGAAGGCGGTGTACGACGAACTGCGCACGAAGCTCGCGGCGCACGACGCGCCGTTCCACGTGATCGAAGTGCCCGAAGCGCGCGTGAGCGTGGCCGACGCGGTGTCGTCCTACCTCTTTAACAGCCAGTTGCTGAGCCGGGCGGACGGCACGCAGATTCTCGTCGTGCCGCAGGAGTGCCGCGAGAATCCGCACGTGGCGATCTACCTCGACGAACTGGCCGCGAGCAGCGGACCGGTGGACGAAGTGCTCGTGTTCGATTTGCGCGAAAGCATGAAGAACGGCGGCGGCCCGGCGTGCCTGCGTCTGCGCGTGGTCCTGAGCGACGAAGAGCGTGCGGCGACGGCGCCGGGCGTCTGGATGAACGACGCGCTCTTCACGCGCCTCGACGGCTGGATCGAGCGGCACTATCGCGACCGGCTCGCGCCGCAGGATCTCACCGATCCGGCGCTGCTCGTCGAGTCGCGCACGGCGCTCGACGAACTCACGCAGATTCTCGGCCTCGGATCGCTCTATGACTTCCAGCGCTGATCTCCCGCTCGCCGATTTTCTGGCGTACACGCTGGCCGGTACGCGCCCGGCCACGCCCGAGGCGGCGCGCGGCGAATGCGCGGACGGCGTGCGCTGGCAATGGCTCGACGAGGGCGTGCTGGAGCTGGAACCGGCGCACGTCGACGAGACGACGCGCAGCGTGCTGCTTTCGGCGGGCGTGCACGGCGACGAGACCGCGCCGATCGAACTGCTCTCGCAACTCGTGGCGGACATCGCGGCGGGCCGCGTGCCGCTGGCCTGCCGTGTGCTCGCGGTGCTCGGCAACGCAGCGGCAATGCGCGCTGGCGAGCGCTATCTCGACGACGATCTCAACCGCCTGTTCGGCGGCCGCCACGCACGTGTGCCGGCAAGCCGAGAGGCGCCGCGCGCCGTGGCGCTCGAAGCGGCGGCGCAGCGTTTCTTCGCGAAGGCCCCTGTTGCCGCCGATGCGCCATTCGCGCGCTGGCATCTCGACATGCATACGGCGATCCGCGCCTCGGCGTTCGAGCAGTTCGCGCTGTTGCCGCACACGGGCGAGCGGCCCGCGCGCGCGATGCTCGAATGGCTCGCCGACGCGCGCATCGCGGCCGTGTTGATCCACACCGAGAAGGGCGCGACGTTGTCGTCGTTTACTGCCGAAACGTGCGGCGCGCTTGCCTGTACGCTCGAACTCGGCAAGGTGCGTCCCTTCGGTGAGAACGACCTCGCTCGCTTCGCCGGTGCCGACGCCGCTGTGCGCCGGCTTGTGGCAGGCGAAATGTCGTTGCCGAAAGGCGCGCAGATGCCGCGCATCTTCACGGTGATCGGCCAGATCACGAAGCAGAGCGACGCGCTCAAGCTCAACGTGGCCGCCGACGTGCCCAACTTCACCCCGTTTCAGCGTGGCGAGGTGCTGGCCGAAGACGGCGCATACCGCTACGTGGTGCAGCACGACGAAGAGCGCATCGTGTTTCCGAATCCGGGCGTGAAGCCGGGCTTGCGCGCAGGCCTGCTCGTCGTCGATACCACTCGGGAGACGCTCGCCGCGCTCGCCTGAGCGCTTGCCGCAAACGCACGCCTTCGCACGCTTGCACATCCACGACATCCACTTGCATGTTCGAACGCGCCGCGTCGGCGTGGCGCCGCAGTTGGAAGCGCCACCCGCCGCGTGCCGCCCGCGCGGCGGGGCGCAGGCGCCGTCGCGGTACAATCGCGCCCTCGCGGTTGCTGCGGCGCACCACACGCGGTGCGCGTCATTGAGCCGTGATATTGGCGCAGCGATCCTGTGCCGGCGCCGGGAAGCCGTCTTTTAGCGGCAAATCGAACCACGAAGCCGCCTGAACGGGCACAGCCGGCGCACCCAATCTGACTGGAAAGAGACACTGATGAAGACGAACTGGAACAAGCTGGCATCGCTCGCATTCTGCGCAGCCGCCATGACGGCAGGCGCGGCAGGTGCCGCACACGCCGCCGATATCAAGGAAATCCGCTTTGGCGTGGAGGCGTCGTACGCGCCGTTCGAATCGAAGTCGCCCGCGGGCGAACTGCAGGGCTTCGATATCGACGTCGGCAATGCCGTCTGCGCGAAGCTCAAGGCAAAGTGCGTGTGGGTGGAAAACTCGTTCGACGGCCTGATTCCGGCGCTGCAGGCGCGTAAATTCGCCGCGATCAATTCCGACATGTCGATCACGGACCAGCGCCGCCAGGCCATCGACTTCACCGACCCGATCTACGCGATTCCGAACCAGATGATCGCGAAGAAGGGCAGCGCGCTGCAGCCCACGCCCGAGTCGCTCAAGGGCAAGCACGTGGGCGTGCTCCAGGGCACGATCCAGGAAACCTACGCGAAGGCGAAGTGGGCGCCCGCTGGCGTGGACGTCGTGCCGTACCCGACGCAGGACCAGATCTACGCGGACCTGGTTTCGGGCCGCCTCGACGCCTCGTTTCTGGACGCCGAAGCCGCCTCCAAGGGCTTCCTGAACAAGCCGCAGGGCGCGGCATTCGCGTTCGCGGGCCCGCAGGTCGTGGACGCCAGGCTGCTTGGCGAGGGCGTAGGCTACGGCGTGCGCAAGAACGATCCGGCGCTCAAGGCCGCGCTGAACGGCGCACTCAAGGACCTGAAGGCGGACGGCACGATCGACCGTATCGCCGCGAAGTACTTCGACGTGAAGGTCGTGCTCAAGTAATCGAGCCGTATCGATAGACCGACCGGCTGGACGACAATCCAGCCGGTCGTTTTTTTTCGTGATTTTGTTTCGGATTGCGTATTAAGTTGTTCGGACCTTGAAGGGCGAACCTGGGCCGGCGATCGCTATTGCACTGCAAAACCCGCAAAAATATCCCTCCGAACGAGAAGAACTTCATTTCCGCGTCTTACTTGCCAGGATAAAATCGCGATAAGAAAGTGCCGCGTCCGCAGCGAGGTCAAACGGTTGCGGCATGCCAAGAAACAAGACCAGGATGCCGCCATGCGCGCGGCGCCGCGCGGGGGACCCATGAGCTTCAACGCCGCAGACCGGCCGCAGATGTCAGGAGTCGCAGGCAGCACACAGTCGCCGGAATACGCCGGCCCGCCCATCGAAGTGTATTTCGCACGCCAGCCGATGCTCGACCGCGACGGCCTCTTATGCGCGTTCGAGACGCTGCCACGCCTCGTGGACCGGCGCGAAAGCGCCGAGATCGAGCAAGAGGCCGAAGCGGCTGCCAAAGACCTCGCCTCGGGCATGACGCCCAAGCCTTTCGCCACGAGCACCGCGCTTCTGAAAAGCATTGCCGCGCCCGGTTTGCGCGCCTCGCTCGCGGGCCATCCGGCCTGGCTCGACATGACGCGCGACGCGCTTTTTCACGAGAGTTTGCAGCGCGTGAGCCCCGAGCGCGTCGTGCTCGAGTTGCCCGTGAACATCGGCGCAGACGCGGATTTGATCGCGCGGCTCGTCGAGTTGCACCGTCGGCGTTACCGCTTCGCGCTCGACCATGTGTCGAAGGCGGATGAGTCGCTCGCGAAACTGCTGCCGTACGTGGACGCCATCAAGATCGATATTCGCGAGATCGCGCCCACGGTGCTGCCGAAATTCGCGAGCGTGATGAAGGCGGCGGGCAAGCTGCTGGTGGCCATGGGCGTCGAGACCCAGGAAGACTACCAGCGCGCGCACGACCTTGGCTTCGACCGCTTCCAGGGCTACTTCTTCGCGAAGCCGCACGGCGGCGCGCGCCGCTCGAGCGCGCCGCGCCAGGCGCTGCTGAACCTGCTGCATCTGCTGGCGGCCGAACCGACCGTCGCGCAGCTCGAAGCGGAGCTGAAACTGAACCCCGTGCTCGTGATGCATCTGATGCGGCTTGCCAACTCGGGCAGCATGAACATCGGGCGCAAGGTGACGACGCTGCGCGAGGCGATCAACGCGACCGGCACGAACGCCATCGCGCGCTGGACGCAATTGCTGCTCTACGCGGACGGCCGCAAGATCGCCGCAGAAGACGACCCGCTGCTGCAACTCGTGGCAACGCGCGCGCGCTTCATGGAAATCGCCGTGACGCAGCTCGCCCACGCGCACCTCGAAGAAGAAGACGCGGCGTTTCTCGTCGGCGTGTTCTCGTTCGTCGAGGCGGTGTTCGGCGGTCCGCTCGAAAGCACGCTCGAAGTGCTCACGCTGGCCAAGCCGATTCGCACGGCGATCGTGAAGCGCGAGGGCGCGCTCGGGCGGCTGCTCGAACTTTCCGAGGCGCTCGAGCGTGCGGACTGGACCCGTGTGGACGCGCTGTGCGCGGAACTCGCGCCGCTCGACGCGGCCACTGCTGCGGCCATCTCGCTGAGCGCTGCGGAATGGGCGGGCACGTCCGGCCGCGACGCGCAAGACGAGGGGCTGGAGAGGATCGAGGACTGAAGAAGGAGGAGGGCGGTGCCGCGCGAGCATGCGGCGCCGCGCTCAGTGCAAACTCAAACGGCCTGCGGAGCGTGCGTGAAAAAGCGCGCGAGTTGCTGCGCGAGATCGTTCAACGCGCTCATCTCTTTCTGTGAGATGCGGCGCGGCTCCTGGCTCATGAGCCAGTCGCCGTACATCAACGCAACGGGCTCGACGCCGGGCGCGCCCACAGGCAGCAGGACGAACGCGCGCGTGTCGTCGAAGCTCGAGCGATACCAGCCGGGCAGGCGCGCGAGAATCTTCGCGTCGCGCGCATTTTCGATAAAGATGCCCACCTTGTTCGCGATGGCGAGGTGAAACACGTCGGGCTGGAACGCGGCGGAAAACGAGAGCTTGGGCAGCACGTCGCCCATGTGTGCGCCAAAGCCGTGCTGCGCCTCGAACTTGTTCGCGCCCTGGCGCACGAACACCACGCTGCGTGCGAAACCGAGCCCCGCGAGTACGGTTTCGGTCGCGAGCGTGAGGGCGGTGCTGAGCGGGCTATCGGCGGGGAGCGAGCGCAGGTCCTCGACACCGGCTGCGATGCGCGCCTCGGGATCGAGCGCCTCGCGTGCAATGGCGTCGGCGTTGGCGCGCAATTCGACGATCTCGCGCATGACGCCGTCTTCAGCCTCCTCGCGCGCGAGCGCGAGGCTCATCTGCACGAGCACGTCCGCGTCGGTCGACAGCGCGCGGCCATAGTGCTGCGCGAGCTCGGCGATGTGCGTCTCGCGCATTTCGTCGGAGAGGCCCGCCGTGGTCAGCACGCGTGCGACTTCGGTCGAATAGTTGGTGATGGCGCGCAGCCATTGCACGTCGCGCGGCTCCTTGTCGGCCGGGTCGTACTGGCGCATGCCCGCACGGATCGTGTCGGGCAGGCGCCAGCGCGAGGCGGCTTCGAGGCCGAGTTCTTCGAAGGTCACGCCGAGCACCGCGAGGCACGCTTCGTCGTCGCTCGAGCCTTCGTCGATTTCGCGGCGAATCTGGTCCCACTCGGGTTCGAGATAAAACACCACGAGCAGCTTGCCCACCTGGCGCATGAGCGTGCAGACCACGGCTTCTTCGCCTGCGCGCAGGTCGCCGTGCTCGGTGAGCTTGCGCGCGACGCAGCCGGAGAGCATGGTGCGGTTCAGTTCGAGCTTGGCGTCGATACGGCGCGGGGCGCTGTGGTGAAAGTGATCGACGATCTTCAGGCCGACGACGAGATGGCCGACCGCGTCCATGCCGAGGACCATCAGCGCGCGCGTGACGGTCGTGATGTTGCCGCCGAACGCCATGTACATGGCCGAATTCGCGAGCCGCAGCACTTTCTGCGTGAGCGCGAAATCCGAGAGCACGACCTTCACGAGCGCGCTGAAATCGTAGTCGTCGTTCGTCATCGCCGCGACCGTGGTGCGCAGCGATTGCGACAGCAAGGGGAAGTCCCCGCGTTCATTCATGCGGGCCCACAAGCGGTCTAGCAGGACGGCCTTTACCATCTGAACCATGTCAATTTCGCGAAAGCCCTGCTGTTTGCGATGCCCGCATCATTGCACCTCGTGCACGTGCAACGCACCCGAAACGAAGCGCTGCTGCAATTCTTCTGAAGGCAGCGCCTTGCAGACGAGCCATCCCTGGATATGCTCGCAACCCATGTTCGTCAGCAGCTCGCGCTGCGCCTCCGTTTCCACGCCCTCGGCCACGAGCTCGAGATCGAGCGTACGCGCGAGCCCCACCACCGCGTTCACGATCGCCTGATCGTTGCGCGAAGTGATGAGGTTCTCCACGAAGCTTCGATCGATCTTCAGCTTCGAAAGCGGGAAGCGCTGCAGGTACGCAAGACTCGAATAGCCCGTGCCGAAGTCGTCCACCGCGAAGCGAATGCCAAGCGAGGTCAGTTCTTCGAGCAGCGTTTTCGCGTGCTGCGGATCGTGCATGAGCAGGCTTTCGGTGATCTCGAACACGAGCCTGCGCGGATCGACGCCGGTGAGCTCGATCGCCTCCTCGACACTTTCCCTGAAACGCGGATTGCGGAACTGCTGGGGCGAGACATTGACTGCAACGTACTGCAGCTCGATGCCTTGCTCGTCCCATTGGGTCAGTTGCATACAGGCAGCCTTCAAAACCCAATTGCCGAGATAATTAATCAGGCCGACGGATTCCGCAAGAGGAATAAATGTTGAAGGCGGCACGAGACCGTGCAATGGATGTTGCCAGCGGATCAATGCCTCCACGCCGACCACGCCGCGCGACGCGCTGCTCGTGATGGGCTGGAAGTGTAGCGAGAATTCGCCGTTGCGAACACCGTCGTAGAGGTCCGACTCCAGCTTCAGGCGCATGGCGTCGGTGGGGTCGTCGACGGGTACGTGCAACGTGAGCGTGTTGCCGCCGATGGCCTTGGCCTGCTGGAGCGCCTGGTCCGCGCGGCGGATGAGCGGCGTGGTGTCGGCGCTGGCGTCGGCGCTGTTGTCGGTGCGGTTATCCGTATAGCTCGCGCCCGACGCATCCGGCCGCTGGTCCGGATGGAACGCAATGCCGATGCTCGCCGAAAGGTGCACGGGCTGGTTGCGAAACGAGTACGGCTGCAGGATCGAGGTGAGCAGGCGCCGGCCGAGCGCTTCGGCGGCGGCGCGCACTTCGTCGGGCGCGGCGTGACGTTGCGGCGTGATCAAAATGGCGAATTCGTCGCTGCCGATGCGCGCGATCATTTCGCCTTGCAGCGCGAGGTGGGTCAGGCGCCGCGCGGTCTCGCGCAGCAGTTCGTCGCCGGCGTCGTAGCCGAGCGCGCGGTTCACGCGCTGATAGTCGTCGAGGTCGAGCAGCAGGAGCGCGACCGGCACGCCGAAATGGTCCGCGTCGGCCTGGGCGCGCTGCAACGCGGGCGCGAGCGCGGTCTGGTTGGGCAGGCCGGTGAGCGGATCGTGGTGGAGCGCGTGGGTCAGCGCGGCCTCGGTGCCTTGCCAGCCGGAGACGTCGAAGCCTGCCACGGCGAAGCCCGTCGTCTCGCCATACTGGGCGCGCTGCACGCGCAGCTCCACGGGAAGCGGGTAGGTGAGCGCCTTGACGAGATCGATCGTGTCTTTTTCGACCGCGCCGCTGTGCGCAGCGCGCGCGAAGAGCGCTTCGAGGCGCGCGTGATGCTCGGGCGTGACGATGTCGGCAAGCGTCGCGCCGAGCAGGAACTCGCGGTGATAACCCGCAAAGCGCAGGCTTGCGTCGGAAACGTAGAGAAAGTGGAGCCGCGAGTCCACGTGCACGAGGAAGTCCACGGCGGCTGCCGTGTTCTCGAACGAGAGCGAAACGGCGTCGGCGTAGTTCGATGCGGCTGCGGGGAGCGAAGGCGGCACGAGCGGTGCGGCGCCTTCGTTGTGCGCCGGCTCCGCTGCGCGCTGTGCGCGCGCTTCGTGCGCCGCGTTCGCTTCGCCAGGCATGGGCGGGTCGCCGGCAATGCCCTTGAGGCCGGCAAGCGCATAGAGCCGGTCGATGACCGTGCGCAACCAGCCCTGGCGGGGCGCGGAGATCCTGTTCGCTTCCATGTCTGTCGCTGGCAACCCTTTGTTTGTCTGTGGCGTCCTTGCCGGTTTCCGTATCCGGCTGAAGCCGCCCATCAGAGCAAGTTATCGACCTCGGACGAGAAATCTTTAGCCGCTGCGACCGAAAAAACACCTAACGCATAAAGGTGACGGCAGAGCGGTGCGGCGGCGTCCAGATTCGGTTAAAGTGGCGCCGGTCGAGACGCCATTCGCCATGCGCGATGGGTCGGCGCGCGTAAAGCGCCCGTCTTGCCGGCCGCAGGGGCGGCCCGGCGCGTCGGCGGCCAATACCGGCTATTCCATCCGTACGAGTCATCCGCCATGTCCGATTCATCGTCAGCGTTTGCCGCGCGGGCAAGCGAGGCTGTGCGAGACGATGCGGACAGGGGCACCCCTGGTTCCGCGCCGTCTATGCCGTCAGCTTCACAACCCGGCCTTACGCCCGGGTCATCCACCGGCCCGCAGCCCGACGCCGCGCCCGCGCCATCGCCTGAGGCGTTGTCGGTGCCGCCGTCTCGCCCGCAGTCGCAGGCGGCGCCCGGCGCGGGTTCGGGCGCCGTCCAGCCGTTCGTCTATCTCGGCCGGCAGCCCATTCTCGATCGCAATGGCGCGCTCAATGCCTATGAGCTGCTGTTTCGCGGCGGCGCGCAGAACCGCGCGGATGTCGACGACGACGCGCTCGCCACGGCCCAGGTGATGACGCGTACGATCGGCCAGCTCGGCGTGCCCGCGGTGCTCGGCCGTCACTACGGCTACGTCAACATCAGCCGCGAACTGCTGTTCGACGACATCGTGCATCTGCTGCCGCCCGGCCGCTTCGTGCTGGAGGTGCTCGAACACGTGCGCTTCGACGCCGCGGTTCTCGAGCGGCTCGCGCAACTGCGCCGCGCGGGCTACCGCATTGCCTTCGACGACGTGAGCGAGATCACGGAGAACCTGCTGCGCGCGTTGCCCTACGCGGACATCGTCAAGGTCGACCTGATGCAGACCGAGCGCGCGGCGCTGCCCGAACTGGTCGCGAACCTCGCCGCGCACGGCAAGACGCTGATCGCCGAGAAGGTCGAGACCGGCGAGGACTTCGAACTGGCCTCGTCGCTTGGCTTCGAGCTTTTCCAGGGTTACTTCTTTGCGCGTCCGCAGGTGCTGCGCGCGCCGCGCGTGCGCGCTTCGCGCCTTGCGCTCGTGCGCCTGCTCGCGCTCGTGGCGAACGACGTCGGCACGGCCGAACTCGAGCGCGAACTGCGCAGCCACCCGGGCGTAGTGGTGCAACTATTGCGTCTCGTCAATTCGAGCGCGTATTCGCCCGGACGGCCGATTTCGTCGCTGCGCGAAGCGGTGCTCGCGGCGGGCACGCGCCAGATTGCGCGCTGGGCGCAACTGCTGCTCTACGCGAGCGGGCGCGACCTGCCCTGGGGCTCGGACCCGCTGGTGCAACTCGCCGGTACGCGCTCGCACTTCATGGAGCTTGCCGCGCGCAGCCTGAACCCGCAGGACCCCGACTTCGCCGATGCCGCCTTCATGACCGGCATCTTCTCGCTCGTGCACGTGCTGGTGGGCTCGACGCCCGAGAACACGCTCGATCGGCTGGGCCTTGCGCGCGAGATCGTCGAGGCCGTGGACGGTCATCGCGGCGAGCTCGGCACCCTGTTGCTCATCGCGACCGCAGCCGAGCGCGGCGATCACGACGGCGCGCAGCGCCTCGCGCGCGAGGCGGGCGGCATGTTCACCGCGCTTACGCCGCCGCTGCTCGGTGAGCTGAACCTGTGGGCCGGCGCATGGTTCACGGCTTACGCCGAGGGTTGAAAACAGGCTGTAAGGTTTGCGCCGGTGCGCGCTGCGAGCGCCGCAATTGTGTGATTGAATATCGCCATCGCCGGGGGCGCGCCGTCATGCGCCTGAATTGCGTGATGGGCAAAAGCGCCCACAAAACGCGCGCCGGCGTGGCGATTCAACTCGAGGGCATTCGACATGAAACCGAGGTTCTTTGCGGCGGGAGCCGCGGCGCTCGTCTGCGCCGGGCTTGCGCTCTTTACGTTGTCCGCACAGGCAACACTCAAGCCGGGCGACCCTGCGCCCGACTTCACGACCCAGGCGTCGCTGGGTGGCAAGACCTACACCTATTCGCTCGCTTCGGAGTTGAAGAAGGGGCCGGTGGTGGTGTACTTCTATCCGGCCGCGTTCACGAAGGGCTGCACGATCGAAGCGCACGAATTCGCCGAAGCGGTCGATGAGTACAAGCAGTACGGCGCGACCGTGATCGGCGTTTCGCACGACAACATCGACACGCTCACGAAGTTCTCGGTGAGCGAGTGCCGCAGCAAGTTCCCGGTGGCCGCCGACGAAGATTCGAAGATCATCAAGTCGTATGACGCGTCGATGCCGATGCACGAATCGATGGCCAATCGCGTTTCGTATGTGATCGCGCCGGACGGCAAGATCATCTACGAATACACGAGCCTCTCGCCGGACCAGCATGTCGCGAACACGCTGCGCGCCGTGAAGGAGTGGGCCGCGCAGCATCCGCAGCAGTAGTCGCCGCAAACCGCAGTAAAAAGCGGGGCCCGCCGCGCGCGTGGGCCTCGCAGCGATCCGTTCCGATCGTCCCTCCGCGTTTCGTCCTGGCGTGCCGGCATTGGCGCGCCGACACCTCGCCCTCGCACGGCTCCCCACCGCCTGGAAAATCCGCATGCCGATCATCGTTGTCCTGTTTGCCTTCGCCGCGCTCGTCTATGGTGCGTACTGGTCTTTCAACGCCATTGCGGCGCAGTTCGGCCTGGGAGTTGCCGTGGGGGCAGCCGTGATCGCCGCGGCGCTGTTTGTCGCGCTCATCGCCTGGTGGTGGCGCCGTATGCGCGACATCGCGCCCAACGTGCGCGGCGAAGGCGACTGGACGCACCGCGTAGCGGGCGCATGGGGCGAAGCGCGCCTCGCCGCGGGCAAGCGTTTTTGCGAGCTGACGCAGGGCGGGGCGCATGGCGCGTATATCTTTGCCGACCTGCAAGGCGCGCAGCCGGCGCGCGGCGCCGACGGCTGGCACGTGGCGCTGCGCGTGGTTGACCCGCAGCGCCCGCTCTGGGAACTGCCGATGCCAAGCGAGCGTGAAGCGAAACGCTGGGCGCGTATTTTTACGCTCGCGATGGCTCAGAAGCTGTAGGGGGTGACAGGCCAGGTCTGTCAGGATTTGAGATAAATCCGATTCCAATGCCTGGGAGGCGCAAATACCATGGTCTTGCGTCATTGGATACTTCGAGATCGCCGCTTCGTGGCGTCCCATCCGGGCGCACCGATGAGGCAATCCCGATGCAGAATCTTCCCGTTCCCCCTCGTATGTTCGAGCGTGTGCGCATCGTCACGGCCCGGCCCGCGGGCTACGCGCACAGCGCCGCTTTCCAGGACTACGCCTTCGGGCTAAGGGCCGCTTTTGCGGCGCTCGGCACGCAGGTTGACGCCGCCGAGAACGAATTCCTCGCGGGCGGTGGCGTCAACTTCGTGTTCGGCGCGCATCTGCTCGCGCCTGGCACGGTGCTGCCGTCCAATACCGTCATCGTCAATCTCGAGCAGATGCGCGCCGGCTGGCCTGCCAGGATCCCGCACTATGTCGAGACGCTGCGGCGTCATCCCGTGCTCGACTATTCGCCCTCGAATGTCGAGCGCATTCGCGAACTCACGGGCAATGCGCATGTACATGTGCTCACGCCCGGCTACGTGCCGCAACTCACCTGCATTCCGGCGGCGGAGCAGGACGTCGACGTGCTGTTCTACGGCATGCTCAATGAGCGCAGGCACAAGATTCTCGAGGCGCTGCGCGCGTCGGGCCTCGTCGTGCAGCATTTGAAGGGTGTCTACGGCGAAGAGCGCGACCGCTGGATTGCGCGCAGCAAGCTTGTGCTCAACGTCCACTATTACGACGACAAGATTCACGAAGTCGTCCGCACTTCCTGGTTGCTTGCCAATCGCAAGGCGGTGGTGAGCGAGTGCGAGCCGGACACCGAAATCGCAGACGATCTGCGCGAAGCCGTCGTCGCGGTTCCCTACGATGACCTGGTGCAAACCTGCGTTGCGCTGGCAAAAGACGACGCGCGCCGCCACGCGGTCGAGCAGCGCGGCTTCGAGATTTTTGCCCGCCGCGATCAGGCCGCGATTCTCGCCGCGCTGCTGCCGAAGCTCTCGCTACCGGTGCCGCGCCGCATCAATCTTGGCAGCGGCAAGTCTTACGACCCCGAGCGACTGAATATCGACATCGACCCGAAATGGCAGCCTGACCTCCTCGGCGATCTTGCGGACCCGGCAGGCTTGAAGTCGATCTTTTTCAGCCCCAGATATGGCTTGATCCGGCTCGAAGTGGGGCAGTTCGACGAGATCGAGGCGATAGACGTGCTCGAACATGTCCCGGCTCTCACGCGCTTCATGACGCATTGCCTCGAACTGCTTCGCGAGGGCGGCACCCTGCGCGTGTTCGTTCCCTACGACCTGTCGTACGGCGCGTGGCAGGATCCCACGCACGTGCGCGCGTTCAACGAGCGCAGTTGGCGGTACTACACGCAGTGGCACTGGTATCTCGGCTGGACAGAGGCGCGTTTCGACCTGAGCAGGCTCACCATGCAGTTCAGCCCGCTCGGCGGCGAATTGCGCTCGCGCGGCGTTGCCGACGAGGAAATTTTCCGCACGCCACGCGCGGTGGACGCCATGGAGGCCATTCTCGTCAAGCGCATGCTCACGCAACCCGAGCGCGAGGCGGCGTTGGCAATGCACTGCGGCGCCCAGCGCGACGCGGCGGCGAACGTTGCACAGCCTGCGTTGTCCCAATCACTTCCCGGTAGTTTTGAGCAGCAAGGTTAGATGGATATGTCACGAAAACCCTGGATTGCCGCGACCTTGATCGCTGTCAGCGCCACGCTGCTCGCGGCGTGCGACCAGCAAAAGGTCACCGACGCCGTCAACGCGATCAAACCCGATTCGATGGCGTTCGGCGGCCTGCGTATTGGCGTGTCGACCGTCGAAGACGTACGCCAGCAAGCGGGCAAGCCCGAAATGGTCTGGGAAGACGACGACGGCGCGCAGCGCCTGGAATACCCGCGCGGGCCAAACGGCCTCACCACGTGGATGCTCGACTTCGACGCGAACGGCAAACTCGTGGCGATGACCCAGGCGCTTACGGCGCAAAATATCGCTCAGGTCGTGCCGGGCATGACGCAGGACGAAGTGCGCCGCCTGCTCGGCAAGCCGGCCACGGTAGCAAAATACGCGCTGAGCCACGAGGAAGTGTGGAGCTGGCACTGGGCCGAAGGCGGCGTGGCGGGGGACGGCATGTTCAACGCCCATTTTGCGCCGGATGGGCTCGTGATCAGAACGTCGCGCTCGGATGCACCGGGCCACGAGCAGCATTGAGGCGGCGAGCGCTCAGGCCGCACAAGTTGCACCAGCCGCAAGGAGGAAGCAGATGAAACGTATCGCGTTGCTTTGGAATGTCGTGAAGGGCGATGCACGCGTGCTGTGGCACGCGCTGCGCCAGCCAGAACGCCCGGTGTGGCTCATGCCCGCCACGGCGCTGCTCGCGCTCTACGCGCTCGACCCGTTCAATATCGCGCTGCCGCTCGCCGGTGTCGTCGACGATGGAATCATCGTTCCGCTGGTGCTGCATCTGATCGTGCGTTGCTTGCCCGTGCAGTTGCGGCAGCCTCAGCCTCGCAGCGCACGGGCATAAAAAAACGGCTGAAGCCAGGCTTCAGCCGTTTCTCAATACGCTAACGCCAGCGCTTATTCCACCTGCGCCGAGGGCGCCCCGCGCCCGCGCTTCGCATCCCACCACACGCGCAACCGGTCCATGTACAGGTACACCACCGGCGTCGTATAGAGCGTGAGCATCTGGCTCACGATCAGGCCGCCCACGATCGAGATACCGAGCGGCGCACGCAACTCCGCACCTTCGCCGCGCCCGAACGCAAGCGGCAGCGCACCGAGCAGCGCCGCGCAGGTCGTCATCATGATCGGCCGGAAGCGCAAGAGGCACGCCTGATGGATCGCATCGCGCGAACTCAGTCCCTGGCGCGAAGCCTCGATCGCGAAGTCCACCATCATGATGGCGTTCTTCTTCACGATGCCGATCAGCAGGATCACGCCGATCAGCGCGATGATGCTGAACTCCGTCTTGAAGAGCAGTAGCGCGAGCAGGGCGCCCACGCCCGCCGAGGGCAGGGTGGAAAGAATCGTGAGCGGGTGGATGTAGCTCTCGTACAGAATGCCCAGCACGATATACACGGCCGCGAGCGCCGCGAGAATCAGGAGCGGCTGGTTGTCGAGCGACTGCTGGAACGCCTGCGCCGTGCCCTGGAAGCTGCCGTGTATCGTCGCGGGCATGCCGATCGCACCCATCGTGTCGTAGATCGCGGCGGTCGCGTCGGAGAGCGACTTGCCGGGCGGCAGGTTGAACGAGATCGTCGAGGCCACGAACTGGCTCTGGTGATTCACCGAGAGCGGCGTCGTGCCGGGGCCGAACGAGGCGATCGACGAAAGCGGCACCATGGTTTCCTTCGAGGTCGACACCGCCGCACCCGACGACGCGCTCGACTTGCCGCTCGCCGCGAGCGAGTTGGTCGCGAGGTTGCGCGCGGAGTCGGCGGCAATGGTCGCGGCGCTCGACGCCGTGGTGGTGGATGTGCCGCCCGTCGAGGCGGTGGTCGGGCCGGTCACCGTGCCCGCCGTCGCATTCGTGCTTTGCGCACCGCTCGCCGTGCCGCCCGAGGTGCTCACCCAGATCTCGTTGAGCATGGTCGGGCTCTGCCAGTACTGCGGCGCGACTTCCATCACCACGTGGTACTGGTTCAGCGGGTTGTAGATCGTCGAGACCTGGCGCTGGCCGAATGCGTCGTAGAGCGTGTTGTCGATCTGCGAGGGCGTGATGTTCAGCCGCGCGGCGCTGGCGCGGTCGATGTTGATCATCGACTCGAGGCCGCCTTGCTGCTGGTCCGAATTCACGTCGGCGAGTTCGGGGCGCGCCTGCAGCGCCTCGGTGAGCTTCGGCCCCCACTTGTAGAGGTCGGCGGTATTGTCGGCGAGCAGCGTGAACTGGTACTGCGCGTTCGACTGCCGGCCGCCCACGCGAATATCCTGCACCGCTTGCAGGAAGGTGCGCGCGCCCGCCACGTTCGAGAGCGGCCCGCGCAGCTGGGCGATGACTTCATCGGCGGAAAGCTTGCGCTCGCTCTTGGGCTTGAGCGAGACGAACATGAAGCCCGAATTGGTCGCGCGCCCGCCGGAGAAACCCGCGACCGAGTCCACCGCCGGGTTCGCCTGCACGATACGCATCATCTCGGAGAACTTCACCTTCATCGCCTGGAAAGAGGTGGCCTGGTCGGCCTGGATGCCGCCGATCAGGCGCCCCGTGTCCTGCTGCGGGAAGAAGCCCTTGGGCACGACCACGTAGAGCGCGACGTTCAGCGCGATGGTGGCGATGAGCGTGAGCAGGATCACGAACGGATGCGCGAGCGCCCAGCCGAGCGTGCGCTCGTAGCCGCCCTGCATGCGCAGGAAGCCGCGTTCGAGCCATTGCGCGAAGCGGCCTTCTTCCTTCTTCTCGTGCGCTTCTTCGAGCAGGCGCGAGCACATCATCGGCGTGAGCGTGAGCGAGACGGCCAGCGACACCGCAATGGCGAGCGAGAGCGTGAGCGCGAATTCGCGGAACAGGCGCCCGACAATGCCGCCCATCAGCAAAATAGGCAGGAACACGGCGACGAGCGACACGCTGATCGAGAGCACCGTGAAGCCCACCTCCCGCGCGCCGAGCAGCGCCGCCTTCATGCGCGGTACGCCGTTCTCGATATGCCGCGAGATGTTCTCGAGCACGACGATGGCGTCGTCCACGACGAAGCCCGTCGCGATGGTGAGCGCCATGAGCGAGAGGTTGTCGAGCGAAAAGCCCATCAGGTACATGGCCGCGAAGGTGCCGATGATCGAGATGGGCACGGCCACGCTCGGAATCAGCGTCGCACGCCAGTTGCGCAGGAACAGGAACACCACCATCACGACGAGCGCCACGGCGACGATGAGCGTGTGCTCGGTGTCCTTGAGCGAGGAGCGGATCGTGACGGAGCGGTCCGACGTGGGGATCACCTCGACGTCGGCGGGCAGTGACGCCTTGAGTTGCGGCAGCATCGCGACCACGCGGTCCACGGTCTCGATGATGTTCGCGCCCGGCTGGCGGTAGAGGATCACGAGCACCGAGCGCTTGCCGTTGGCGAGACCGATGTTGCGCAGGTCTTCCACCGAATCGACCACTTCGCCCACGTCGGAGAGCTTCACGCCCGCGCCGTTGCGGTAGGCGATCACGAGGTCCTTGTACTGGCTCGCCTTGCTCGCCTGGTCGTTGGTGTAGAGCTGAAAGCGTTGCGGGCCGAATTCGATATCGCCCTTAGGACTGTTCGCGTTGGCCGAGGCGAGCGCCGCGCGCACGTCTTCGAGGCCGATGCCGTAGTGAAAGAGGGCGTGCGGCTCCAGCTCCACGCGCACGGCCGGATTCGCCGAACCGCTCACGTCGACTTCGCCCACACCGTCCACCTGCGACAGCGATTGCTGCAGCACCGTGGCCGCCGAGTCGTAGAGCTGGCCCGCGGTGAGCGTGGGCGAGGTGAGCGCGAGAATCAGGATCGGCGCGTCGGCGGGGTTGACCTTGTGGTAGGTCGGGTTCTGCCGCAGGCTCGTGGGCAGGTCGGCGCGCGCGGCGTTGATCGCCGCCTGCACGTCGCGCGCGGCGCCGTCGATGTCGCGGTTCAGGCCGAACTGCAGCGTGATGCGCGTGCTGCCCACCGAGCTTTGCGAGGTCATCTCCGTGACGTCGGCGATCGAGCCCAGGTGGCGCTCCAGCGGGCTAGCCACGCTGGTCGCCACCGTTTCGGGGCTCGCGCCCGGCAAGGTGGCTTGCACGGAGATGGTGGGAAAGTCCACCTGCGGCAAGGGCGCGACCGGCAGCTTCGTGAAGGCGAAGAGGCCGGCGAGCGCAACGCCGACGGCGAGCAGCGTGGTCGCGACGGGGCGCGAGATGAACGGGCGCGAGAGATTCATCGCGTCAGTTCTCCGTCGAAGACGAGGGCGCGCCGTGCGAGCCGCTGCCGAAGCGCTGGCGCAGGCGCTGCGCGATCCGGTCGAACGCGAGATAGATCACGGGCGTCGTGAACAGCGTGAGCGCCTGGCTCACGATCAGGCCGCCTGCAATCGCGATACCGAGCGGTCGGCGCAGTTCGCTGCCCGCGCCGTTGCCGAGGATCAGCGGCACGGCGCCGAGCAGGGCCGCCATCGTCGTCATCATGATCGGGCGAAAGCGCAGCAGACACGCCTGGTAGATCGCCTCGCGCGGCGGCTTGCCTTCGTGGCGCTCGGCCTCGAGTGCGAAGTCGATCATCATGATGGCGTTCTTCTTCACGATGCCGATCAAGAGCACGATGCCGATGATGCCGATGATGTCGAGGTCGTGCCCGGTCAGAATGAGCGCGAGCAGCGCGCCGATCCCCGCCGACGGCAGCGTGGAGAGAATCGTGATGGGATGCACGAAGCTCTCGTACAGCACGCCGAGCACGATGTACATCGTGACGATGGCCGCGAGGATCAGGAACAGCTCGTTGGACAGCGACGCCTGGAACGCGAGCGCCGCGCCCTGGAAGCGCGTCTGGAACGAGCCCGGCAGGCCAATGTCCTTTTCCGCCTGCTGGATCGCGTTGACCGCCGCGCCAAGCGACGAGCCTGGCGCCAGGTTGAACGAGACCGTCGTGGCCGGGAACTGCGAAAGATGCGAGACGAGCAGCGGTGAGGGCCGCTCGTGGAACTTCGCGATGGCCGAGAGCGGCACCTGGCCCGTGGTGGAGGTCGAGGAGGGCAGGTAGATCGAGTTCAGAGCGTCGGTGTAGTGCTGCATCACCGGGTCGGCTTCGAGAATCACGCGGTACTGGTTCGACTGCGTGAAGATCGTCGAGATGATGCGCTGGCCGTAGGCGTCGTAGAGCGCGTTGTCCACTGTCGCGGGCGTGATGCCGTAGCGCGCGGCGCTCGCGCGGTCGATCTCGATGAACACGGAACTGCCCTGGTCCTGCAGGTCGGTCGCCACGTCGGCGAGTTCGGGCAGTTGCTGCAAGCGCTGCACGAGCTTCGGCACCCAGGTCGTGAAGTCCTGGATGTTCGGCGTGGTGAGCATGAACTGATACTGCGTCGGGCTCACCGTCGAGTCGATCTTGAGGTCCTGCACCGGCTGCATGTAGAGCGACGCGCCCGGCACGTGGGCCACGCTTTTTTGCAGGTCGCGGATGATCTCGCTGGCCGTTTCACTGCGGTCGTCGCGCGGCTTCAGGTTGATGAGCATGCGGCCGCTGTTGAGCGTGATGTTGGTGCCGTCCACGCCGATGAACGAGGTGAGGCTCTCGACGTTGTCGTTCTTGAGGATCTCCGCGGCGAGCGCCTGCTGGCGTTCGGCCATCGACGCATAGGACACCGATTGCGGCATCTGCGTGATGGCCTGGATCACGCCCGTGTCCTGCACGGGGAAGAAGCCCTTGGGCACGACCACGTAAAGAATGCCGGTGAGCACGAGCGTGATGAGGAACACGATCATCGTGAGCCGCTGGCGTGCGAGCACCCATTCGAGCGCCACGCCGTAGCGGCCGATCACATAGTCGAAGAACGCATGCACGCGCGCCTCGAAGCGGTGGCTTTCGGGCGGCGGCGTGTGGCGCAGCATCTTCGCGCACATCATCGGCACGAGCGTGAGCGAGACCACGGCCGAGATCACGATCGTCACCGCGAGCGTGATGGCGAACTCGTGGAAGAGGCGGCCCACCACGTCGCCCATGAAGAGCAGCGGGATCAGCACGGCGATGAGCGACACCGTCAGCGAGATGATGGTGAAGCCGATCTGCTTCGAGCCCTTGAGCGCCGCTTCGAGCGGGGTTTCTCCGGCCTCGACGTAGCGCGCGATGTTCTCGATCATGACGATGGCGTCGTCCACCACGAAGCCGGTCGCGATGGTGAGCGCCATGAGCGAGAGGTTGTCGAGCGAGAAGCCGCACAGGTACATGACCGCGAGCGTGCCGATGAGCGAGAGCGGCACGGACAAGCTCGGAATAATCGTGGCGTAGATGTTCGCGAGGAAAAGGTACATCACGAGCACGACGAGCACGACCGACATCAGCAGCTCGAACTGCACGTCGCGCACCGAGGCGCGGATCGTGGTCGTGCGGTCCGTGACGATCTGCACGTCGAGCGAGGAAGGCAGCGATTCCTGCAACTGCGGCAGCAGCGCCTTGATGCTGTCCACCACCTGGATCACGTTTGCGCCCGGCTGGCGCTGCACGTTCAGGATGATCGCGGGCGTGCCGTCCGCCCATGCGCCGAGCTTTGTGTTCTCCGCGCCCTGCACGATGTTCGCGACATCGGTGAGCATGACGGGGCGGCCGTTGCGATAGGCGATCACCGCGTCCTTGTAGGCGTCGGCGTCGGTCAGCTGGTCGTTCGCGTTGATCGTGTAGGCGCGCGTGGGGCCGTCGAAGTTGCCCTTCGGCGTGTTGACGTTCAGGTTCGAAATGCTCGTGCGCAGGTCGTCGAGATTCAGGCCGTAGGCCGCGAGGGCGCGCGGGTTCGCCTGGATGCGCACCGCAGGGCGCTGGCCGCCCGACAGGCTCACGAGGCCCACGCCTGCCACCTGCGAGATTTTCTGCGCGAGGCGCGTGTCGGCGAGATCCTGGATCTGCGTGAGCGGCAGCGTTTTCGAGGTGATGGCGAGCGTGAGGATCGGCGCGTCGGCGGGGTTGACCTTGGCGTAGATCGGCGGCGCGGGCAGGTCCGAGGGCAGCAGGTTGCCGGCCGCGTTGATGGCGGCCTGCACTTCCTGCTCGGCCACGTCGAGCGGCAGATCGAGGCTGAACTGCAGCGTGATGACCGAGGAGCCCGCCGAGCTTTGCGACGACATCTGGTTCAGCGACGGCATCTGCCCGAACTGGCGCTCGAGCGGCGCGGTGACCGAGGACGTCATCACGTCCGGGCTCGCGCCCGGGTAGAAGGTCTGGACCTGGATGGTCGGGTAATCGACTTCGGGCAGCGCGGACAGCGGCAGAAAGCGCAGCGCGACGAGGCCGACCAGCATGATCGCCGCCATGAGCAGCGCCGTGCCGACCGGCCGCAGGATAAAGGCGCGGGATGGATTCATGCTGGCTTACTGGGCTTGCGTCTGCGAGGCGTGGCGGTGGCCATGACGCGCGCCCGAGGCCGCGCCGGCCCACGAGGCGCCTTTAGCGCCCGATGCCCCCTTCGCGTGCTGCGGGTGCTCGGCCGGAATCGTGATCTTCGCGCCTTCGCGCAGACGGTCGGAGCCGTCGGTCACCACGCGCTCGCCCACAGCGAGGCCCGAAGCGATGCTCGTGCGTTCGGCGTCGACGGGGCCGACCTTCACGAGCCGCACGGTCACTGTGTTGTCGGGCTTCGCGACATAGACGTATTGCCCCTGCGAGCCGTTGAGCACGGCCGAAGTGGGCACGATCACGGCGTCGTGGAGCGTATCGACGAGCAGGCGCGCATTGACGAACTGGTTCGGAAAGAGACCTTGCTCGTGGTTCGCGAAGCTCGCGCGCAGCTTGACGGTGCCCGTGGTGGTGTCGATCTGGTTGTCGATGGTCTGGAGCGACCCGGTTTCCAGCATCGTGGTGTTGCTGCGGTCGTACGCCTTGACCGACATCTTCGTGCCCGCGCGCAACTGCTTCATGATGGGCGGCAGGTTGTCCTCCGAAGTCGTGAAGATCACGCTGATCGGCTCAATCTGCGTGAGCACGACGATGCCGTTGGTGTCGCTGGGCGTCACGTAGTTGCCCGGATCGACCTGGCGCAGACCGACGCGGCCCGACACGGGCGCGGTGACGCGCGCGTAGGTGAGGTCGAGCTTGTAGGTATCGACGTTGGCCTGATCGGACTTGACGGTGCCCTCGTACTGCTTGACGAGCGATGCCTGCGTGTCGACCTGCTGGCTCGCGATCGAGTCTTGCGAGAGCAGCGTCTGGTAGCGCTTGAGGTCGAGGCGCGCGGTGGCGAGCAGCGCCTGGTCGCGGGCGAGCTGGCCTTCGGCGTTGGCGAGCGAGATCTGGTAGGGGCGCGGGTCGATCTGCGCGAGCACGTCGCCCTTCTGCACCATCTGGCCTTCCTGGAAGTACACGTTCTGCAGCGTGCCGGATAGTTGTGTGCGCACCGTGATGTCGGCAAGCGGCGTGACCGTGCCGAGCGCGGTGATGACGATGGGCATGTCGCCGGCCTGCGCGGTGGCCACGCTCACCGGCTGCGGCATGTTGGCCATGGCGCCCGGGCCGCCGTGACGCATGTGCGCGCCGGCCGCCGGTGCTGCGTCGCCGCCCGAGAGCGCCTTGTTCCACGGTTGCCAGCGTGCGAGCACGATGCCGGCGATCACGATGACCACACCCAATGCGATGAACTTGCCCTTGCCGCGCCTCGCGGCGACCGGAGCGGGGGACTGCGGCGTCGTGTCTTTACGGGGGGAATCCGGGCGCTTTTCTTGTTGATCCATCGGTCAGGTCGGTAACGGGTTCTCGAAGGCTCTGGGCTGAGCGGATTATGGGGTGCCGGCCGCCAGGCGCACGCAACAGCGCACACAAAGCGCACGCGGCCGGCGTAGCGGACGCGCTCCGATGCTGCGCACGTCGTGCGCAAGCAGGATGTCAGGGCTGGCCCCGCTCTGGCACGAATGCCGTGCCACGAGTTCACGGGTATGGGCGGCTTCGCTGGCGGTTGGCTGGCGGTGCGCACGCGCGGCGGCACAGCAGGCTCTTGCCGCCAAAAAGCATGATGCTACGTTGCCCGCTTCGTTACAGTCCAGTGCCGTTTCTTTCGAGACGTTACGAGCGTTACATGCGATGTGCGCTTTTTGTAAGGCGAGGGCGCGCGCGCTGTCAGGTTGAATGGGGCAGACGCAGGGCGCCGCCAATCTCGTCGGCGATGCGTCCCACGCATTCGCGCAGCAGCGGCGCGACATGGGCGACGAGCCACTCGCGCGGGCACTGCTGCGAAGCGCCGCCGCAGTTGATGGCGTAGATCTCGCCATTGGGACCGGCGAACGCCGTGGCAATGGCGTTGAGCCCTTCGTACCATTCGCCGATCGCGAGTCCGTACCCTTGGGCGGCGGTCTCGGCGAGCGCGGCGTCGAGCCGGCTGCCGAGCACGCCCCAGTCGTTGCCGCTCGAGGTCTGCAACGCGGCGGTGAGTTCGGCGCGCGCATGCGGATCGAGCGCGGCGAGGTAGGCGCGCCCGACGGCGGTGCGGCCCATGTCGATGCGCGAGCCGACCTCGAGGCGCGTGACGAGCACGGCGGTGCGCGGGCGGATCGCGTCGATCACGACCATGTCCAGACGGTCGCGCACGGTGAGGTGCACCGAAAGCGCGGTGCGCTCGGCAAGCCGCGTGAGAAAAGGCCGTGCGCGGCTGCGGATGTCGGAGTTGCGCAAGAAGCCGTTGGAGAGCTCCAGCACCGACGACGTGAGGACGAAGCGTTCGCTGTCGGGCAGCCGCGCGAGAAAGCCCGTGCTGACGAGCGTGCCGGTGAGCCGCGAAAGCGTGGGTTTGGGAATGCCGGTCAGCTCGGTCAGTTCGCGGTTGCTGAGCGGCGCGTCGGCGGCCGCGACGCAGCGCAGCACGGCGAGACCGCGCGCGAGCGCGGTGACTTCGTCAGCGCCGCCGTCTTTGTCGCGCGGAGTTTCGTCGGCATGGCGCGAATCGGGTGCGAAAGTCATTGGCGGGACAATTTTCCGAAACGGGATTTCAGATTTCAGATTTCACGCGTGGCGTCACAAAGCCGACGCGGGCTTGCAGTGCGGCACACCGGTTTGCGTTCGATCAACACTGTGTTCCCTAAAATAGGGCGCAAAATCTCAGACAATTGTAATGGATGCCAGATGCTCGATGATTGGCGTATTTTGGCGAGATTTTGCTTGACTTAGTCAGCATGTAGGTAAAAAATGGAACCCGATTTCGGCAATGCGCCACAAGCCCGCAAAAACTGCGGGTTTTAATGTGCTTCGCGATATGCAATTCGCATAATTGCGCATCGTTTTCTGACGGCACGGCGAGCCGAATACCGTCTCTCAGGTTCTAGCACGGCCCTCGGAATGGCTAGAACTTTTCAAGGCGCCACGTGCAAACGTGGCGCTTTTTTTTCGCCCGATTTTCCCCGGCTGTCCCCAGCTGAAAACGGGCGATTCGCGGCCAATCAGGCGACCTCGCCGCTAAAGCGCTCGCGCAATTCGCGTTTGAGGACCTTGCCAATCGGGCTGCGCGGTAGCGCGTCCACAATCACGACGCCGGCGAGTCGTTGCATTTTCCCCAACTGCTCGTTGGCCCAGGCGGTAAGCGCTTCGGCCTCCCAGGTCGAGCCGCGCTGGAGGGTGACGAACGCAACCGGCGTTTCGCCCCAGCGTTGCGATGGCACGCCGACCACGGCAGATTCGACGACGTCGGGGTGCCGGTCGAGCACCTGTTCCAGATCGCTTGGATAGAGGTTGAATCCGCCGGAGATGATCATGTCCTTCTTGCGGTCCATCAAAACGAGGAAGCCGTCTTCGTCGAAACGGCCGACGTCTCCGGTGCGGATGAAGCGCCGGCCATCGCTGTCGTACCACTCGGCTTGCGCCGTCTTTTCGGGTTGCCGGTAGTAACCGGTCATCATCGCGGGAGAGCGCCCGACGATTTCGCCCGTTTCTCCGGCGGCGACCTCGCGCCCGTCGGCATCGATCAAGCGCATTTCATGACCGTTCAGCGGGCGGCCAACCGTGTGCAGCTTGTCGGGAAATTCGTCCGCACACAGCTCGCATGACGCGCCGCCTTCGGTCATGCCATAGAACTCGGTGAGCTTGCCGGGCCACCTGCGCAGGGCGTCCGCCTTGAGCCCGGCCGGGAACGGCGCACTCGTGCAGAACTTCGCGCGGAAACGCGATAGGTCGTAGCGATCGAAGTCGGGATGGGCGAGGATGCGCTGGTATTGCACGGGCACGAGCATGGTGTGCGTGACCTGTTCGCGCTGGGCAAGCTCCAGATATTGCCGCGCGTCGAATTTGGGCATGAGGACGACCGTCCCGCCGAGCGCCAGCGTCGGGAAGAAGCTCACTAGCGTGGTGTTCGAATAGAGGGGCGTTGCAATCAAGGTGACCGCGTCCGGGCCGTATCCGCGCTCGACGCTTCGCTGCGTGTAGGCGTAGCGCATGGCGTGCGACTGGACGATGCCCTTGGGCGCTCCTGTCGTGCCGGAGGAGTAAATGATGTTGAATGCCCACTCCGGCTGAATCTCCACGTGTGCGGGAATGGCCCCCACGGGCGCCAGCCAGGCGTCGTATTGCCCGGCCGCGCCGATCTTGACGACGCGCAGCGCGGGCGGCAACGCGACGCTCGACAACTGCTGGCAAACTGCGTCGTCGGCGAAGAGGATTTGCGCGCGCGAGTTCTCCAGCATGGCGACGAGGCTGTCCGGATGCGTGGAGGGAGACAGCGGCGCGACCGCGAGTCCCGCTCTGAGTGCGCCGAAGAATACCGCGGCGTACGGGATGGAGCTCGATGCGCAAATGGCAACGACGTCTTCGGGGGACAGTCCGTCACGCTGCAGCGCGGCGGCGCAGCGCTCGATCAGTGCCTGGAGTGCGGCGAACGTGACCGTTGCATCGTCGCAGACGATTGCCGCATGCTCACCACGTTCCTCCGCCCGTTGGCGAATCATGGCGGTCAGATCGACGAACGGCGTTTCGGGTGACGGAGACTTCACGGACATGGCCTCATACCTCACTGGAAAGATGTGCTCGCGATGGAATGATCCAGCTTGCTTGCCTACTGGTTTCCCTTCGGAGTGGCGCGGCTACGATCGATAGTTTGTGAACGCGCGTTCGATTCTCTGCCCGGCAAAGACGCTAAACAATGACAAATTTAGACCGTCAAGGCGACTTTGACAGTCTGCCCGCAGGACGGCGTCACGCAACCTCACTCCCGCCCCGTTTCTGCCGTACCATCGCCTGATCACCCGTTCGATGGAGCCGCACATGCTCTCCGAAGAGGAACTGGCGTTGCTCGACGCCATCCGCGAAACCGGCAGCCTGTCGCGTGCGGCAGCGCGTTTGAACAAGGCGCCATCCACGATTTCGCACGCCGCGCGCCAACTCGAAGCGCGCTTCGACGCGCTGCTCTTCGACCGCCGGCGCTACCGCCTGCAGCTTACGCCGGCCGGGCATCTGCTTGCCGAGGAGGCGAGCCGCCTGATGCAGGACGTCGCGCGCATGACGCAGCGCGTGAGGCAGGTTGCAAACGGCTGGGAGGACCGCCTGTGGATCGTCACCGACGAGATTCTCGAATTCGAACTGTTGATGCCGGTGGTGCGCGACTTCGACGCGCTGCAGTCCGGCGTCAAGCTGCGGTTCACGCATGAAGTGCTCTCCGGCACCTGGGAGGCCCTGCGCGACGGCCGTGCCGATCTGGTCGTCGGCGCAACCAACGAGCCGCCCTCCATCGACGGCCTGCACTGGTTCGAGCTGGGTGTGATGGAGTGGGTGTTCGCGGTGGCGCCGCGCCACCGGCTCGCGCGCGAGAAGGGGCCGCTCACGCGCGAGCGTATGCTGGCCGAGCGCGGCGTGGCGGTCGGCGATTCGGCGCGGCACGCGCCCGGTCGCGGCTACGGGCTGTTCGGCGCGCAGGAGGTGCTGGCGGTGCCGTCGATGCGCGCCAAGATCCTCGCGCAGCGCGAGGGCCTGGGCGTGGGCTGGGTGCCGCGGCAGCGCGCGGCGAAGCTGATCGAGCGTGGCGAACTCGTCGAGAAGGCCACGGCGAACCCGCGCGAGCCGAACGTGCTGTACGTGGCGTGGCGCGGCGAACACGTGGGGCGCGCGCTGCAATGGTGGATCGACCGGCTGCGCGAGCCGCGTCTTGCAAAGCGCCTCGTGGAGGGCGTTGCGGTCACGGGTTGAAGCCGGCCGTCTGCAGGTTCGGCCGCACGTCCGGTGCGAACGTTCGATGCCTTCGAACGTTTGCGCCAGGACTGTCGTACGGCAGGCGCCGCGCCGGCCGGCAAGATGACATCACAGTCTCAGATCGGGACTATCCCTCTCAAGGAGAACGTCATGAACCGCTTTGCCAACAAAACTGTCCTCGTCACCGGCGGAACCAGCGGCATCGGGCTCGCTGCAGCGCTTGCCTATGCCGCCGAAGGCGCGCATGTCATCGTCACCGGCCGCGATGAAGCCGGGCTCGAAGCCGCGCGCCTCGCACTCGGCCCGAACGCCCACGCCTGGCGCAACGACGCGGCCTCACTCACCGGCGCACGCGAACTGGCTGCCGCCGTGCGCGACGCGGGCCTGCGCCTCGACGCGGTGTTCATCAATGCGGGCGTGGCGAAGCTCGCGCCGTTCGAGCAAGTGGACGAAGCGCTGTGGGATGTCACCTTCGACACCAACGTGAAGGGCGCGTACTTCCAGATCCAGGCGCTCTTGCCGGTGCTCAACGACGGCGCGGCCATCGTGCTCAACGGTTCGATCAACGCGCATATCGGCATGCCCACCTCGTCGGTGTATGCGGCGAGCAAGGCTGCGCTGATCTCGTTTGCGAAGACGCTCTCGGCCGAACTGCTGCCGCGCGGCATTCGCGTGAACGTGGTGAGCCCCGGGCCCGTGAAGACGCCGCTCTACAACAAGTTCGGCATGGACGCCGCCGCGCTCGCGGCGGCTGAGGAATCGATCCGCGCGCTGGTGCCGCTCAAGCGCTTCGCGACCGTGGAGGAGATTGCCTCGACCGTGCTGCATTTGAGCGCCGCCGAATCGGCCTTCATGATCGGCACCGAAGTGATCGTCGCCGGTGGCATGGGCCAGCTTTGACACTCGCTTGAGTGTGGCGTACGGCGTGCGGGCGGCGGGGCGCCGCCCGCGCGAGGCTCGCGTTGGTGTGTCGCGCGGCGTTCAGGAAACCGTTTCGCGCTCCGGCGTGGCCGTGATCTTGTGGATCGACAGGTCGGTGCCGTTGAATTCCTCTTCGCGATCGATGCGCAGCCCAACGAGCTTGCGAAGCAGCCCGTACACCACGAGGCCGCCGAGGAAGGCGATCACGATGCCCGCAATCGTGCCGACGATCTGCGCGCCGAGCGAGACGCCGCCGAGCCCGCCCAGCCAGCGCTGGCCGAAAATACCCGCGGCGATGCCGCCCCACGCGCCGCACAGGCCGTGCAGCGGCCACACGCCGAGCACGTCGTCGATGCGCCAGCGGTTCTGCACGCAGGTGAACATATAGACGAACAGGGCGCCCGCCACCGCGCCCGTCACGAGCGCGCCGAGCGGATGCATGACGTCCGAGCCCGCACACACGGCCACGAGCCCCGCGAGCGGCCCGTTGTAGGTGAAGCCCGGATCGTTGCGGCCCGCGAACCAGGCGGCGAGCGTGCCGCCCACCATCGCCATGAGCGAGTTGACGGCGACGAGACCGCTGATCTTGTCGATGGTCTGCGCGCTCATCACGTTAAAGCCGAACCAGCCCACCGCGAGCACCCACGCGCCGAGCGCGAGAAACGGAATGTTCGAGGGCGGGTGCGCGGCGATGCGGCCGTCGCGCGTATAGCGGCCGTGGCGCGGCCCGAGCAGCAGCACGGCCGGCAGCGCGATCCAGCCGCCGAACGCGTGGACGACCACGGAGCCCGCGAAGTCATGGAACGGCACGCCGAACACGTGCGTCATCGCATCTTCGAAACCGAGGCGGTTGTTCCACACCATGCCCTCGAAAAACGGGTAGAGGAAGCCGACGATCACGAAGGTCGCGAACAGTTGCGGATTGAACTTCGAGCGCTCCGCGATGCCCCCCGACACGATCGCCGGAATCGCCGCCGCGAAGGTGAGCAGGAAGAAGAAGCGCACGAGCGCATAGCCGTTGTGCTCGGCGAGCACGTCGGCGTGCGAGAAGAACTGCACGCCGTAGGCGAGCGTATAGCCGATGAAGAAGTAGGCGATCGTCGAAATCGAGAAATCGACGAGGATTTTGACGAGCGCATTGACCTGATTCTTCTTGCGCACGGTGCCGAGTTCGAGAAACGCGAACCCTGCGTGCATGGCGAGCACCATGGCGGCGCCTAGCAGCAGAAATAGCGTGTCGGTGCCGGTCTTGAGATTGTCCATCTGACGTACCCAGTTTGCCCAAAATGGGCGCATACACAGCAAGATGTGGGCCAGCTTCAGCGCCAAACTGGTGAATTCGCGGTCGTAATGGGCGTCAAGCCGGTGCGACTGTGCACCGATGCGGGAAAAATATGCACGCCGGGGGCATTGAACTGGGTGCTGGAATCCAGGGCACATACAGCTTGTTTCGCACAATCTCAGGGCCTGCGCGCAAAGGTGGGGAAAGCGCGCGCCAGAATAGGGCGATTGATTCGATTTTCCTTTCTATATCAATGAATTGTCGGCAAATCGAAATAATCTGACGTTTTCGTGGCCGGGCAAACTTCGACGCTCTTGGGACTCACTTGGGACGCACATAGGGCGCAAACGCCGACATAATGGCCGGATTGCCACCTCTCGCACGTCCGGTCGCCCGGTACCCGCCACGCAATGCGCCTTACGACCAAAGGGCTTCTGCTGATCGCGATTCCCGCCGTATTCGAGCTGAGCTTGCTGTCGGCCATCGTGAAGGCCGAGGCCGACGCCGCCGCGGCAGAGCGCTGGGGGCAGCACAGCCAGGCCGTGCTGGCGCAGGCTTCGCGTGTGCTCGAACCGGTCCTGGTCGAGTCGGTGAAGCTGCGCGGCGCCGTGGCGGCCAACGACACGAATTACGCGACACCCGTTTCGATGTGGATGGAGGTGGATCGCCGCATCGACCGGCTCGTCGATCTCGCCTCCGACAATCCCACACAGGTCGAGCGCGCCGTGCAGATTCGCCACGCCGTGCAGAACTATCGCCAATGGTCGGACCGCGTACAGGACCTCCTGCGCTCGGGCCGCCGTGCCGACCTCGCGGAGCGCTTTCGCGCGCTCATGGCCGCCGACGTGCTCGACCGCGTGCGCACGCAGATCGTCTCGTTCCAGACCGAGGAGCGCCGCCTCGACGTGTTTCGCGTTTCCGCCGCCGAAGCGGCACGCGCCCAGCAGCAGACGCTCGTGTTGACGGCCGTGCTCGGCTCGATCGTGCTGGTCGCAATTGCGGTGTGGGTTTTTACGCGCGGGGTGCGCGGGCGGCTCGATGCGCTTTCCGACAACGCGAACCGGCTGGCCGCGAACGAGCCGCTTGCGCCGCTCACGGCGGGCAGCGACGAAATCGCCGAGCTCGACCTCACGCTGCACCAGATCAGCCAGCGCCTGATCGAAGCCGAGCGGCTGCGCCTCGGCTTTCAGGCCGACCTTGCGCGGCGCGCGGACCAGCTTGCGCGCATCAACGAAAACCTGCGCCAGCAAACTCAGGAAAACGAGATGTTCATCCACGGCGTGTCGCACGATCTGCGCGCGCCGCTCGTGAACCTGCAGGGCTTCTCGCGCGAGCTCATTCATGCGTGCGACGACCTGCGCAAGCGCATCGCGAAGTCGTCGCTCGCACCGCAGGCACGCGCGCGCATCGAGCGGACCATCGACGAGGACATCGGCGAGGCGTTGCGCTATCTGCAAACGGCCGTGCTGCGCGCGTCGCACATCATCGACGCGCTGCTGCGGCTCGCCCGCGTGGGACGCGTGGAATACCGCCGGCAGCGCGTGAGCGTGCAAGAGCTGGTGCAGCGCGTGGTCGATGCGATGCACGCCTCGATCCGCGCGCGCGGCGCGCAGGTGAGCGTGCAGACACTGCCCGATGTCTGGGGTGACCCTACGGCGCTGGAGCAGGTGTTCGCAAACCTGATCGGCAATGCGCTCAACTATCTCGATCCGGCGCGCGACGGGCGCGTCGAGATCGGCACCGCGCATGCGCCGCCGGGCGTCGAGTCACTGCAGATTTTTTATGTGCGCGACAACGGGCTCGGTATTCCCGAGGTGGGCTTGCCGCGGCTCTTTCAGGCGTTCCAGCGCATGCACGGCAATGTTGCGCCGGGCGAGGGCATTGGGCTCGCGCTCGTGCGCCGCGTGGTGGAGCGGCATGGCGGGCGCGTGTGGGTGGAGTCGACGGAAGGCGAGGGTACGACGTTTTATCTGACGCTGCCCGACGCGCTTGCCGTCGCGCCGCCTTTGCCCGGCGACGCCGAACAGATCATCAGCGCACTCGAACGCGCCGAGCGTTCGGAAGGGGCGCTGGGTGGCGTTGGAGGCTATGGCGCGAGCGATAACGCGGGTGGCGCTAACGCGAAAGGCGGCATTCGAAACGAATTGCGCACGGCGCCCGGAGCGGCGTAGCGACCACCGGCAGGCGCTTAGGCACCGTAGACGCTCGCTATGCGCTCAGCACGTGCCGAAGATGCGGCGTGGCTTGAGCAGGCGGCTCGCGCGAAACGACCAGAGGACGCCCACGCCCGCGAGCGCCAGCGCCGTGGCCAGCATCGTGTGAGGATTCGTGACGATGCCGAACGGCACGCTGAGCGGCAAGACGAAGCTGCGGTCGAGCATGAGCAGCGCGGCCCACAGCGCAAACGCCCCTTGCAGGAGCAGACGCGTGCCGTGCACGTGGCGCGCCCGGTCGGTCAGGCTGCCTTTGCGGCCGCCATGCCTGCAAAAAAAGAGGATCGCCGCCAGGGCGATCGCGAGTATCACTAGCCAGTCCGTCAGATCCACGACACGCACTCCGTACTCCAGAATAACTGGCGGTTATTCTGGCCAGCGGCACGGTGCGGTGAAATCAGACCAGTCTGAATTGGTGGTCGGCGCGCGCCGCGCCTCGTGAAAGGCGGGCGCGACGCGCGAGCGGATCAGCGCTCGGTCAAAGCTCGATCAAGGCTCGATGCGCGTACCGAGGAGCGCGAGGAACTGGCGCAGCCATTCGGGATGGGCTGGCCAAGCCGGCGCGGTGACGAAGGGGGCGTCCGTCACCGCGCTGTCGATGGCGATCTCGGCATACTCGCCGCCCGCGAGCCGCACCTCGGGCGCGCAGGCCGGGTAAGCGGAAATGCGCTTGCCGCGGATCACCTCGGCCGCGGCGAGCAGCTGGGCCGCATGGCAGATCGCCGCGATCGGCTTGTTCGAGTGGGCGAAGTGACGCACCATCTCGATCACCTTCGGGTCGAGGCGCAGGTATTCGGGCGCACGCCCCCCAGCGATGGCGAGGGCGTCGTAGCTGGCGGCGTCGATTTCGTCGAAGGTCGCGTTGAGCGCGAACTGGTGCCCCGGCTTTTCGGTATAGGTCTGGTCACCCTCGAAATCGTGGATCGCGGTCTTGATGCGCTCGCCGGCCTTCTTGCCGGGGCACACGGCGTCGACGCGGTGCCCGACCGCTTGCAGCGCCTGAAATGGCACCATCGTTTCATAGTCTTCGGCAAAATCGCCGGTGAGGAACAGGATCTTCTTGACGGCCATCGTTTGTCTCCAGAGGTGGACGGTGGAACAGATCGTGCGCGAGGGCAGTCTACTCCATCATGTTTGACGATTTCGCAAAGCATGGCGAAGCGCGGCACCTTCAGCCATCCATCGACTGGCGGCGCTACGCGCCGGGCCGCGACGCGCCCGCGCTCGCCGCGTTGTTTCGCGCGTCCGTGACCACGCTTGCGGCCACGCGCTACGACGCGGCGCAGCGCGTGGCGTGGGCCGCGACGGCGGACGACCTTGCAGACTTCGACGCGCGCCTCGCGCGCGGCGTAACGCTGGTGGCGCAGTGTGACGGAGCGGCTGTTGCGTTCGGGCAGCTCTTTCCGCTCGATCATATCGAGATGCTCTACGTCGCGCCGGCGTGGTCGCGCCGCGGGCTCGCGACGGCGTTGCTGGCGCGGCTCGAGGCACTCGCGCGCGAGGCGCGCTCGACGGTGTTGAGCGCCGACGCGAGCGCGGTGTCGCGGCCTGTTTTCGAGCGCGCAGGTTTTTCGTTGATTTCGTCAGAATCGGTGTGGCGCGACGGCGTATCATTGCCGCGTTTTCATCTATGCAAGCCGCTTCATGCGGCGAATTTTTCAGGATGACCATGTTTTCGAAGGTTTCGACGCAAAGGCTGACGCTTGCCTCCCTACTCGTGTGCGCGGCGCTCGCTGCAGGCTGTAACAAGCAGGACGCTTCCACGCCCGATCTGAGCAAGCAGTCCGCCGACGCCGCGAAGCAGGCCGCGCAGGACGCCGCGAACCAGGCTGCGCAGCAGGCGGCGCAAGCGCTCGGCAAGGCCGCGAGCTACGTGAACCAGCAACTCGGTGCGGCGCAGCAGAAGCTCGATTCGGCGGCGTCGCAAGGTCAGCAGGCGAGCGCATCCACGGCCGAGCTGGCTTCCGCGGCACAGGGCCAGTTGCGCGGCGCGGCTAGCACGGCGCAAGCCTTGCTCGGGCAGGCCGCCGCGACCACCGGCACCGGCTTGACGAATGCGGGGCACTCGTTGCAACGCTGGGCGAGCAACGCCGCCGAGGCCGCATCGGCGCCGGGGCAGGCATCGGATGCCGCGAAGTAAGGCCGCAGCCGTGCACGCTGCGGCTGTCCGGTTGACGCTACGGATTAATGTAATTATGATGGTTACACTTTTTGGTGCGCGCGGTCCGCTACCGGGCTTTAATGCGTTCGCGCGCCGCTCAGCAGTGGCAGGTTCGCCGTGAATACGAGTAGCCGTTTCGCCTTCGCCGTGCATGTGCTCGCGCTGCTTGCGCAGCAAGAGGGCGTGCCGTTGTCGTCGGAAATCATCGCGGGCAGCGTGAACACGAATCCCGCGCTCATTCGCAGGCTGCTGTCGATGCTGGCCAGCGCGGGCCTCACGGCGTCGCAACTGGGCGCGGGCGGTGGCGCGCTGCTCGCACGC
Organism: Paraburkholderia sp. J11-2; assembly: GCF_905220185.1. NCBI lineage: Bacteria > Pseudomonadati > Pseudomonadota > Betaproteobacteria > Burkholderiales > Burkholderiaceae > Paraburkholderia > Paraburkholderia sp. J11-2. Next base: position 48,796 of record NZ_CAJMYY010000018.1, read on the forward strand.
GAGCCGCAGGCGATCACGCTGCTCGACGTCTACCATGCGGTCGACGACGCGCAGTTGTTCGCCATGCACCGCGAGGAGCCGAACCCGGCTTGCCTTGTCGGGCGCCATATCCAGCAGACGCTGCGCGGCGTGATCGACGACGCACAGCGGGCCATGGAGGCGTCGCTCGCCACCCGCACGCTGGCGGACGTCGTCGACGATATGACGCGCAACGAGCGCAAGCTCGAACGCGCGCGAGCACGGCGGGCATGAGCGGGCTTTAGCGCGTGGCGCGCTGCCAGATTCACCAGCGGGGCATTGCCCCGTTTTTTCACCCCTTAAATGTAACTTTGTTAGTTACATAAATACGGAAAACAGGAGTCAGTTCATGAGCAAGACGCTGAAAATCGCCCTCTTTGGCGCAACGGGCATGGTCGGTTCGCGCATCGCCGCCGAAGCGGCGCGCCGCGGCCACCAGGTGAGCGCGCTGGTGCGTCAGCCCGAGCGTGTGGCAGCCGCGCCGAACGTTCACGCTGCGAAGGCCGATCTGCTCGACGCGGCGAGCGTTGCCGCGGCCGTGCGCGGCCATGACGTGGTCGCAAGCGCCTACGCGCCGCCCAAAGAGCAGCTCGGCGATCTGCTGCTCGCGAGCCGGGCTCTCGTCGACGGCGTGCGCGCGGCGGGGCTCAAGCGTCTCGTGGTGGTGGGCGGCGCCGGTTCGCTGGAAGTGGCGCCGGGCAAGCAGCTTGTCGATACCGAAGGCTTCCCGGACGCCTACAAGGCGATCGCGCTCGCCCACCGCGAGGCGTTTGACTACTACCGCACGGTGAGCGACATCGACTGGACGTTCTTCGCGCCGGCCGCCATCATCGCCCCCGGCGAGCGCACGGGCGCGTTCCGCACGGGCGCCAGCACGCTGATCGCCGATGCGAAGGGTGAAAGCCGGATCTCGGCTGAGGATTACGCAATCGCCTTCGTCGACGAGCTGGAGCAGGGCCGCTTCATTCGTCAGATCGCAACGGTGGCCTACTGAGGCGCGAAGCGGCGCGACCTTCGCGCCGGCAAACTCGCTGACAAACTGTTACGCACGCGCGAGGCGCGGTCAGGCGGAGTGCGGCTAAACTGGAACGTCCTGTTTTTGACCCTCCGCCATGAATCCCTGCATCGGACGCGATGGCGCGGGCGCCGGGCCGTCGCGCGTGCGCTTCGGTGCGGCGGATCGTGCACTACTTTCGCGCACCGCGTCGCCGCGCCCATCCGTGCGCGGTTGCCTTCGCGCGCTGATGCTCCTCGTGTGCCTCGCGGCGTGCCTGGCCATGCCGATGCGGGCCGCCGCCCAGGCGGCTGCGGCGCCTGTGCTGCCCGTGCTCAAGAGCATCATCACCGGCGCGCCGGCCGCTGCTTCGGGCGCGTCGGCAGCCGAAGCGGCTTCGGCGCCTTCACCGGCAAGCCAGGCCGAGTTCACACGCTCGCTCGACAGCGTCATCGCCACGCTCGACAACGAGCGCCAGCGCACCGCGCTCCTCAACCAGCTCAAGAAACTGCGCAGCGCGTCGGAAAACGTGGCGCCCGCGCCTGCTTCGGGCGCGGCGGCGACCTCGGGGCTGCTAGGCGCGATCGCCTCGGGTCTGGCCTCGGTGGAGGCGGACGCGCGCCGCGGCCGCAGTCCGTTTCACTACTGGGCAGGGCGCTTCAGGGCAGCAGGCATCGAGCTGTATGACATCGCTTCGGGCGGAGCGGGGCAAAGCCTCGGCCGCGTCGTGTTCGATCTGTTCGCCATGCTCGCCGGATGGGGCGCATGCGCGGCCGTGCTGCGCTGGATCGAGCGGCGCCTGCTTAGGCGTTTCGATGTGGATACCGGCCTGCGGCCCGATCCGCGCACCATCGATCTGCTGATTTTCGTCGTGCATCGCGCGGCGCCGTGGATCGTGGCGTTCGTCGGCGCGCTCGTGGTCGAGCGCTCGATGCCGGATGCGCTCGGGCGCACGCTCGCCCTCGTGATCGCCTACGCGATCGTCGCGGGCGCGGTGTTCTCGTCGATCTGCCTGATCATGTTTTCGCTGTTTGGCTCGGGGCACCGGCGCGCGGCCGTGCGCGTTCTGATCGCGCGCTCGCGGCGGCTGCTCTTCGCAATCGGCGTGCTGGCCGCACTCGGCGACGCCGCGACCAATTTCGAGGTCGCGCGCCAGTTGGGCGTGAACCTGGCCGCGCTCGTGAGCACCGCGGCGAACATGGCGGCCGCGGCGCTGACGGTCGTATTCGCTATCGCATTCCGGCGCCCGGTCGCGCATCTGATCCGCAACCGCAGCTATACGCTGCGCCACGGACACAAGGCGCTCACCGAAGTCCTGGACGTGCTCGCCTCGCTCTGGCAACTGCCGATGCTGCTGCTCGCGGGCGCCTCGATCGTCGCCACGTTCGGCGGCATCGGCAGCCGCGACGACGTGCTGCAGATCTCCGTGGTCTCCGCGCTCCTGCTCGTGCTCGCCTTCTTCCTCTCGGCCGTCGTGCTGCGCATTACGCGCCCGAACCCGGCGCGCGTGCGGCGGCGCTCGCCGTATCTGCGCCGCCTGCTGCGCTTCGCCGGCACGCTGCTCGTCGTGTTCATCTGGTTCGCGTATTTCGAGTCGTGCGCGCGCCTCTGGGACATCTCGCTTGCCGCCATCATCGAGGCGAGCGTGGCCGCGCGCGGCATCGCGCATGCCATTTTCGCGATCGTGTCGACGGTGTTTCTCTCGTGGCTCGTCTGGATCACGGTCGATACCGCGATTCTCGAAGCGCTCAACCCGACCGGCCCGCGCACCAAGGGCCGCGCGCCCAGCACGCGCGCGCGCACCATGCTGCCGCTCGTGCGCAACGCCGTGCTCGTGACGATTCTCACCATCACCGGCATCGTGACCGCGGCCAATCTCGGCATCAACGTGACGCCGCTGCTCGCCGGTGCGGGCGTGATCGGGCTTGCCATCGGCTTCGGCGCGCAGTCGCTCGTGGCCGATCTCATCACGGGTCTCTTCATCATCATCGAGGAGACGATCTCGGTGGGCGACTGGATCGACATCGACAACGGTCATGCGGGCACGGTCGAGCATCTGTCGATCCGCACCGTGCGGCTGCGCGACGGGCAGGGCGCGATCCACGCCATTCCGTTCTCGCAGATCAAGATCGTGAAGAACCTCTCGCGCGATTTCGCGTTTGCGGTATTCGAAGTGCGGGTGCCGTTCTCGGTCGATCTCGATACGGTCACGCGCATGATTCGCGAGACAGGCGCCGAACTCGTGGCCGACTTCCGCTATCGCCGCGAGATTCTCGGGCCGGTAGAGGTGTGGGGCCTCGACCGCTTCGACCCGAACTGGATGGTCGTGAAAGGCCAGATCAAGACGCGCCCGCTGCAGCAGTGGAGCGTGGCGCGTGCGTTCAATGCGCGCCTGAAGCGCCACATGGACGAAGCGGGCATCGAGATGCCGGTGCCGCAGATGCAGGTGCACATGTCCTCGCGCAGCGGCGATGTCGAGGAGCCGCGTGTTGAGCCGCACGACGCGGCGCACGATCATCCGCATGCGCCTGGCGCGCGCGCGGCCGGCGGCGTGGCGCGCGACGCTTCGCACGAGCCGCGGCCCGCGCCGCCGCCGACCGCGGGCCCCGAGGGCGCGCCGCCGCAGATTCCCACGGCCGGCGGCCGCGGCTGAACGCCGGCGCCGCTCAGGCCAACTCAAATCACCTTGGCGCGCCGCAGTTGCGCGAGCGCTTCGGCGCTCAGCCCCAATGCGCCATACACCGCCTCGTTGTGCTCGCCGAGCGCCGGGCCGCTGCGCGGCACGCCGGCAGGCCGACCCTTCACGCGCGGCACCACGCACGGCGCCGGCACCGAACCGAGATCCGCGTCAGGCAGGCGGATGATCGTCTCGCGCGCGATGAAATGCGGGTCAGCGGCGATGTCGTCGATGGTGTAGATCTTCGTGTGCGGCACGCCTGCTTCGGTCAGGCGGTCGGTGAGCAGTGCGAAGGGAAGTGCCGCGAATGCCTTCTCGAGACGCGCGTCGAGTTCCGCCGCATGCGCGACGCGGTTCACGTTGTCGACGAAGCGCGCATCGTCGGGCACGTCGTGAAGCTCTAGCGCCGCGCACAGTCGCCGGAAGATCGGTTGCGACGACGCCACGAGCGAGAACCTCTCACCGTCGGCGCTGCGATACATGTTCGAGGGCGCGGTATAGGTCGCGCGGTTGCCATGGTGGCCGCGCACGAGGCCAAGCTGTTCACGCTCCACGGCGAGCGGCTCCAGCATGCGAAAGAGCGCCTCAGTGGCCGAGAGATCGATTTCCACGCCGCGCGCCGCCGGGTCCGAGCGCATGCGCACCATCTCCGCGGCAATCGAAAAGGCGGCGAAGAGGCCCGCGACCGTGTCGCCCATCGGGAAATTCATGTGCAGCGGCGCGCCGTTCGTTTCGCCGGTCAGTTGCGTGAGGCCGCTCATGGCTTCGAAGATGCGCGCGAAGCCGCCGCGTTGACGGTACGGCCCGGTCTGGCCGAAGCCGGTCAGGCGCAGCACGACCAGGCGCGGATTGGCCGCGTGCAGCGTCTCGAAGTCGAGGCCCCATTCCTCCAGTTTGCCCGCGCGGAAGTTCTCGACGAGCACATCCGCCTGTGCCGCGAGCCGCAGCAGCAGCGCGCGCCCCTCGGCCTTGCGCACATCGAGCGTGATGCCGCGCTTGCCGCGGTTCGTCACTTTCCAGTAGAGCGAAATATCGTCCTTGACGGGCTGTAGCTTGCGCAGCGCGTCGCTGCCGTCGGGCAGTTCGATTTTCGTGACATCGGCGCCGAGATCGGCGCACAGCGTGGCGCCGAACGGACCGGCCACGACGGTTGAGAGGTCGAGAATGCGCACGCCGGCGAGAGGGCCCTGTTGGCCTTGTGGCGTGCCTTCCGGTGCGCCAGTGGCGGTGGCGAGAGTGCTGTTCGCGAGCATCGTGTCTCCTCGTGCCGAGTGGGAATGGTCTGCCCGCAACACTAGGCGAGAGCGCCGGTTCCGTTCAACTGGCGTACCGCAGAGCGAAACACTATGCTGAATTTCTTGACCCCCGGAAGGCGTTTATCGACCATGAGTTCGTCACATTCCAAACCGTCTCGCCGCCAGACTCCGCAGATGCAATCGCCTACGCCATCCGTTACCGAAAGCCGCGCCGCGCCCTCCAGCAGCGCGCGGCGCCGCGCGAGCCGGCTCGACGCCGCTCACATGCGTGGCGAGGGCGGCGCGCAAATGTCACACGCCGGCGAGCCGCTTTTACCCGCGCCGCCCGACGCCGAATCGACCGATCGCCAGTTCGCGATCAACCTCGCGCGCGGCCTGCAAGTGCTGCGCGCGTTCACGCCGGCCGAGCCGATGCTCGGCAACCGCGAACTGGCCGACCGCACAGGGCTGCCCAAGGCCACCATCTCGCGGCTCACTTACACGCTGACGCTGCTCGGCTACTTGAACCGCAGCGAAAAATACCAGCGCTATCGGCTCGGCGCTGGCGTGCTGACACTGGGCTATCCGATGCTCGCTGCCATGCAGATTCGGCAGATCGCGCGGCCTTACATGGAAAAGCTCGCGCGCGAAACGCGCTGCTCTGTGAACCTCGGCATGCGCGACCGCCTCAGCGTGGTGTATGTCGATAGCTGCCGCCCGGGCCGCGACAACAGCGCGCAACCCGACATCGGCAGCACGCGGCCGCTCCTGGCCACCTCGATCGGGCGCGCGCTCCTCATCGCCGAAAGCGCGAAGGAGCGCCAGGCTGTGCTGAACCGCCTGCGCCTCGACGACCCCGAACGCTATGCGGCCGACCAGCCGCAGTGGGAAGCCGACCAGGCTGCCTTCGCGTCGCGCGGCTACACGCTGAGCCGCGGCGACTGGATTCGCGATATCCACGCGATCGCTGTGCCGGTGCGCCAACCGCCCGACGACGAACGCATCGCGCTCAATTGCACGATCGTGAGCCGCCGTCTCGCCGACGACTGGATCGAGCGCACGGTCGCGCCGCTCTTGCTCGAAGCGGCGCTGCGCATCGAGCGCGCATGCGGGGTGACGGATGCGAGCGCGGCGGCGGGCCCGCCCTGATACCGCACCGGAAACGAACTCAACTCAAACTGGATGGAGACACGATGATTCGCGACGCCGCACGCCTGAACCGCCTGCTCACGCAGCTTTATGGCTTCGTGCAGGAAGAGTGCATTCCGCTCGAGGCGCAGATCGACCGTACCGACGTACTGCCCGAAGCGCTCGTCGCGCGCATGCGCGAACTGGGTCTTTTTGGCCATAGCATTCCTGAAGCGTATGGCGGCGCGGGCCTCACGACGGAAGAACTCGCGTGCGTGAACATGGTGGTTTCCCAGGCCGCGCCCACCTTCCGCGCGCGCTTCGGCGGCAATACCGGCATTGGTTCTGAGGCGCTCATCGCGGACGGCACCGTAGAGCAGAAGCGGCGCTACCTGCCGCGCCTCGCGAGCGGGGAAATCACGGGCTGTTTCGCGCTGACCGAGCCCGACGCGGGCTCCGACGCCACCGCGCTCACCACCACGGCGCGCCGCGACGGCAACGACTACGTACTCGATGGCAGCAAGCGCTACATCACGAATGCGCCGATCGCCGATCTGTTCACCGTGTTCGCACGCACGAATGCGGACGATCCCGGCGCAGGCGGCTTATCTGCATTCCTGATCGAACGCGGTACACCGGGACTGACGACCTCCGAGGGCTATCGCATGATGGGGCAGCGGGGTTCTCCCGTGGGCGAAGTGCATTTGCAGAACTGCCGCGTGAGCGCGTCGGCCGTGCTTGGCGGCGAGCCCGGGCGCGGCTTCAAGAGCGCAATGAAGGCGCTCAACAAGCAGCGCATCAATCTGGCGGGGCTGTGCGTGGGGCCGGCGATCCGCCTGCTCGACGAGATGCTTGCGCATGCGAAGGCGCGCGAACAGTTCGGCAAGCCGATCGCCGAATTTCAGCTCGTGCAGCAGCTCATCGCGCAAAGCAACACCGATATTCACGCGGCGCGCGCACTCGTGCTTCAGACGGCCCGCGCACGGGACCGTGGCGAGGACGTGACGATGGCGGCTTCCATGTGCAAGCTGTTTGCATCGGAAATGTGCGGACGCGTGGCCGATCGCGCGGTGCAGGTTTATGGTGGCGCGGGTTATATCGCCGATAACCCCGTCGAGCGGCTCTACCGCGATGTGCGCCTGTTCCGGCTCTACGAGGGCACGTCGCAAATCCACGAGATCAACATTGCGAAGCAGACGCTGCGCGCGCCGTTGCACGACGTACGCCATCACCAGCTGCATCAGAGCGCCGAATAAGCGCGGCGCAACGAGCCCCACGGGAGACGCCTCATGGTTCGACTCGGTCCCACTGCCATTTGCCGCGCACTCGGCGCGCGCTATCCGGTCTTCGGTTTCTCGCATTCGCCCGATGTGATCGTCGCGCTCGCCGAAGCCGGCGGCTTTGGCGTGCTGGGTCTCGCGCGCGAGATGCCGGACGACATTGCGCCGATCATCGCCCAGGTCGAGAGAAGACTCGCAGGCAAGCCGTACGGCATCGACCTGATGCTGCCCGCCGGTGTGCCTGAACATGCCGATATCGGCAACGTGCGCGCTGCGCTGCCACCTGCGCACATCGAATTCGTCGCGGCATTGCGCGAGCGCTTCGGGCTCGACGCTCCCACACGGCCGAGCTTCTTCACGACGCAGGTGCGCAGCGAGGCGCTTTTCAACGCGCAGATCGAAGCCGTGCTCGCTTCGAAGGCGTGCGCCGTGGCGACGGCGATCGGCATCCGGCCCGACCTGATCTCGCGCGCGAAAGCCGCGGGCAAGTATACGATCTCGCTCGTCGGCTCGCCGCGCCATGCGCAGAAGGCGCTCGCGCTCGGTGTGGATGCGCTCGTCGCGCAGGGCGCGGACGCGGGCGGTCACACCGGCCCGATCGGCACCTTCTCGCTCGTGCCGCAAATCGTCGCCGTGGCGGCGGGGCGGCCCGTGCTCGCGGCAGGCGGCATCGGCACCGGCGCGCAGGTGGCCGCCTCGCTCGCAATGGGCGCGCAAGGGGCGTGGCTCGGCACGCTATGGCTCGCCGCGCGAGAGAACCACACGCCGCCCGCGCTGCTGCAACGTCTCATCGAAGCGAGGAGCGACGACACGCTCGTCACGCGCGCGCACAGCGGCAAGCCGTGCCGCGTCGTGCGCAGCGCCTGGATCGACGCGTGGCAGGCGAGCGACGCGCCCGCGCCGCTGCCCATGCCGCAGCAGCAGGCGCTCACGGGCGGCGACTTCAGCGCGATGCACGAGTACGACCGCGCGGACCTGATCTACGAGGCGACGGGACAAAGCGTCTTTGCAATCGATGCGCCCACAACGGTCGCCGCGCAAATGGCCACGCTGATCGCGGATGCCAACGCGGCGCTTGCGGCGCTAGAAGCGGCGATGGCCGATTGAAGCCATGGTGCTCATATAAAACGATGACACGGAGACGACAATGAATGCAAAGGCATCAGGCGGATCGATACGCGCGTGGCTGATCGTCGCCATGCTGTTCCTGTTCATGGTGATCAATTTCGCCGACAAAGCGGTGTTTGGCCTGGCGGCCGTACCGATGATGCGCGACCTGAATCTCAGCCCGCGCGAATTCGGGCTGGTCGGCAGCAGTTTTTTCCTGCTGTTCTCGCTCTCGGGCATCGGCTTCGGGTTCGTCGCGAACCGCGTGCAGAGCAAATGGCTGCTCGCGCTGCTGGCGGTGGTGTGGAGCGCGGTCCAGTTTCCGCTCGTGACCGCGAGCGTGACGCTGCCCATGCTGATTGCCTCGCGCGTGCTGCTCGGGGTTGGCGAGGGCCCGGCGTTTCCGCTCGCGCAGCACGCCTGCTACAAGTGGTTCGACAATGCGCACCGCAATGTGCCTAACACCATCGTGCAGCAGGGCGCGAGTGCGGGCCTCATGCTCGCGGGGCCGATCCTTTCGTACCTCATCGTGCGCTACGACTGGCACATGGCGTTCTTCGCGCTGGGGATCGTCGGCCTCGTGTGGACGGCGCTGTGGCTCGTGATCGGCCGCGACGGCCCAGTGGGCGCGGCGAGCCACGCAACGGGCGTGGCGCACGACGGCGCGGGCGAAACGATCGCCTATCGCCACCTGTTGCTCAACCGCACGTTCATGGGCGTGCTCTTCATCTACTTCGTCGAGTACGCCGTCATTTCGCTCGCGTTCACGTGGTTTCCGGTTTATCTGCGGTTGGGTCTGGGCTATGCGCCCATCGTGACTGGGTGGCTCTTTTCGAGCATCGTCGGCTCGTTCATTCCGGTGACGCTGCTGCTCGCGTGGGTCTCGCAGCGGCTCATTCGCAAGGGTGTCAGTTCGCGTCTGGCGCGCGGCGCGATGGTGAGCGGCTTCGCCATGCTCGGCGGCGTGCTGTTCCTCGCGACATCGAGCGGCCTGAGTCCCGCGCTCAAGGTGGCCTGCCTCGCAATAGGCGGCGCGCTGAGCCAGCTCGTCTTTTCGTTCGGACCGCTGATGATCAGCGATATCGTCTCGGTCAGGCAACGCGGCGCGCTGCTCGGCATCAACAGCTCGATCGGCACGCTCGCCGGCCTGATCGCGCCGGCGCTGATGGGCGGCATCGTGCAGGCCAATCATGGCAATCCGGCGCTCGGCTACGAGCACGGTTTTATCGTGGTGGGTGCGCTGCTGCTCGCGAGCGGCGCGCTCGGTCTCGTACTGCTGAACCCGGAACAATCGCGCCAGCGCATTCTCGAAGCGGCCCGGCGGGATGCGGCGCAGTCCCCGGTCAACGAGGGCATCCAGCAGCGCGCCATGGCGCCTTCGATGGATATGGGGCGCGCGCCTTAACGCGCGAGCGCGGTTTCACACGCGAGCGGCAGCACGTCGTTGACCTGCGTGGCGATATGCTCGGCCGCGACGCCGTAGACATGCAGCGAAACGGCCTGTGCAGCGCTGCCGTTGGACAGCCGGTGGATGCTGGTGCGTCCGCGTCCGCCGAACGAGACCGCGCCGCTTGCGCGCGGATGCGAGCGAACCACTTCGGCGCCCTGGCGCACATCGTCCCACTTGTAGAGCGTTTCGGTCAGCGTGCCGTCGAGCACGGCGTAGCCGCACCAGGTGTGATGCGCGTGGATCGGGCTTGCCTGGCCCGGCTGCCAGACGAGCGCCGCCACCGTGTAGCGGCCGCGGCTGTCGGTTGCGATGACGTGACGTTGGTACCTGTCGGCGCTGCCTTCGCGCTGCGCGCTCGTCACGAGCGCCGGGTCGCCGAGCGCAAGCGTGAGCGCCGCGCGCATGCCGCGCGCGAAGCGTGCGCAGCGCGACGGGTCGGCAGGGGTGGCGCAGGCGTCGAAGGCCGCATCGAGCGCGGCGGTGAAGCGCGCGACGGCCGCGGCGTGCTGCTCCGCGGTGTGGAAGGCGCTCAGCAGGGCGAATTCGGCAGGGGCGTTCATGGCGTGTTTTTCCTCCGTTTCCTATAGGAAGATTTATAGCCGTTCGCGCCTAGAAAGAGTTTTCCTATTTTTCCCTCGTTTACCCATCGTGTAGAATAAATTTCTACACATCGGGGAGTGCGGAAATGGATCTCATCGACAGAAAGCTGGTTGAGCTGCTGCAGCAGGACGCGACCATGCCGGTTGCCGAATTGGCGCAGCGCGTCAATCTTTCGCAAACGCCGTGCTGGAAGCGCGTTCAGCGCCTGAAGGAAACGGGGGTGATCCGCGCGCAGGTCGCGCTGTGCGACCCGCGCAAGCTCGGCGTGGGGACGACGGTGTTCGTCGCCGTGCGCACCAACCAGCACACCGAGGCATGGGCGCAGACCTTCACGCGCGCCGTGCAGGAGATTCCCGAGATCGTCGAGGCGTATCGCATGAGCGGGGAGACCGACTACCTGCTGCGCATCGTGGTGTCCGATATCGACGATTTCGACCGCGTGTACAAGCAGCTCATTCGCGCCGTGCCGCTATTCGATGTGAGTTCGAGCTTCGCGATGGAGCAGCTCAAGTACTCGACGGCGCTGCCTGTGCGCAGTGGGGCGTAGCGGTAAATAGCGGCGCGCAATGCCTCGTGGCGCAAGCCGTCTGCAAGGCATGGCGGCGTAGAATGCCCGTTGCCGTCATCCAATTCCAATTCGAGGCTGGGCACGACCGATGAACGAACCGCGCAAGAATAACCCCACCTTTGGCGTTGCCGTGCTCATCGTAGCGGTAGTTGTGTTCGTGATCGGCACCGTGCTGTTCAATGCGCTGAAAAGCAAGCGCGAGTACGAAGAGACCATGGGCGCCAGCGCGGCCCATGCGTCCGCCAGCACGGCCGCTTCGCAAGCCAGCGGCTCGACGCAGTGACGCGCCGGGCCGAGCGCTTGTTATTCCTCCGGTAGCCGGATAATGCTCGCGTCCCGGCGAATGAGCCAGGACGCCGCGATCATCTGCTTGCATTGATGCGCGAGCAGCTTGAGCTCCTGCGCGAGTTCCGCCGTGGCGCCGAGCGAGCGCTCGGCTTCCACCACCATCGTATCGAGCTCGCGCGTGAGCTGCTTCGTGATGTCGGTTTGATCGAGGGGCGCGGGCGCGCCCGCCTCGGCGGCGACGAGGTTTTCGCGCACGGATGAAAGCGCGCGCTCGAGCGCATCGAGTTTGACCTCTGGCTGGTCGGGGCGCGCCGTGCTGCGCAGCAGCGGGGCGGTGGCCGTGATCTGCGAGGCGAGCACGTGGCTGCGCACGAGCAGGTCGTTGAGCTCGGGCACGAACTTCTGCGCGGCCTTCGGTTCGAGCATCATGCGTTGGAACGCCTGGCCGAGATTCGCAAACGCCACATGCACGTTCTTGCGCGCGAGGCGGTAGCGGAAGTCGCGCGCGAGCGACGGCGCTGCCGCGGCTGCGCTCGAAGTGGTTTGTGCGGACTGCGCAGTGGCTTTCGCGCCCACCGCCGACACCGGCGAGCCGGCAGCGGCGGCCGTAGGCGAATCGCTGACGGTCGCGGCGGCGAGCGCTTCGTCAACGACGCTCGCTGCGTTCGCAGAAGCGCTTGCCGTTGCGCTCACGCCGCCCGAGTCCGCTGCAATCGTCATCGCAGGCGCGTCATACGCCGGCTTATGGGCCGACATGCGCGCGCCTGCCTCGCTCACCGCGGCCCCCGCGAACGCCGGCTGCGGCGCGCTGGTGCGTCCGCTCCACCACCAGCTTGCCTCGAGATAGCTGCGTGTCGCCGCGATCATGTCGTGCACGAGCTTGCCCATCAGACGGTATTCCCAGTACGGGAACAGATGGCTCGCGGCAATGGCGATCATGCAGCCCACCACCGTGTCGATCGCGCGCTCGCCGATGATGCGCATGCTGCCCGGCGCGAGCAGATGGAACATCAGCAGCACATAGGCCGACGTGAACACGACGCTCGCCGTGTAGTTGAAGAGCAGGAGGCTGTAGCTCATCACCATCGCCGCGAACATCGAGACGAGCAGCACGAGCGGCTGCTTCACGAGCAGGATCAGCGCAATGCTCGCGAGACAGCCGATCAGCGTGCCGACGATACGCTGCGCGTTGCGCTGGCGCGTGAGCGAATAGCCCGGCTTCAGAATGATGATGCTCGTCATCACGATCCAGTAGGCGTTGGTGAGCGGCAATAGCCGCCCGAGCCAGAACCCCACCGCCACGGCGATCGTCACGCGCAGCGCGTGGCGAAAGCTCGGCGAGGCCATCGTGAGATTCGAGAAAATCTGCAGCCAGGACACGCGACGGTTCGTGACGAAGCGTGCGAGCGCCTCGTCGACGCGCACCTCGGTCTCGGTCGTCGGCACCTCGCTCGCCAGACTGCGGCGCATGCGGTCGATCAGGCGTGTGGCGCTCCAGATGCGCCGGAACGACGCCGAGATTGCCGCGTAGGCCTCCGGGTCGGTCGCGGCCAGGTCGCGCTTTTTCAGCAGCTCGAGCTCGTATTCGATGGCGCGCAGCTCGGCCTTCACGTTCACGCTCGCGCGCGGCGCTTCGTTTTGCAGCACCGCGAGGCCGATGTCTTCGAGATCGGCGGCGGCCTTGCGGATCAGGTCGCGGTAGAACACGAGCAGGTCCGAGCCGCCGAAGGTGTTGCGCACGAGCGGGTAGTCGGTGTGCGCGCCCACGAACAACTCATGCAGATCGACCGTGTTGATGAACAGGTTGAAGTGCATGGCGCGCCGCGCATCGATCTTGCCGGCCCTGAGTTTGGGCAGATTGCGCAGCACGATGTCGCGCGCCGCGTCCTGGCGCTCGACGGCGGCGATCTGCTTCGCGACGAGGTTGCGGTAGCACTCGTCGAGATCGTTGTCGAGGTCGAAGAACTGGGCGCGCGCGAGCAGATAGTCGGCGCAGGCGAACACGCTCTCGGCAAGCGCTTGCTGCTCGATGCGATCGAGCATCAGATGGCTGATCAAGGTCGACCACGCCGTGTACCAGAGGCCGCCCAGCAGGATCCACAGCGCATTGACGAGCGCGAGATGGGGCGTGAAGTGCTCTTCGAGCGTCATCACCATCATGAAGAGGGTGGCGAAGCTGATCTGCGGCCAGCGGTTGCCGTAGACCACGATCAGCGAAAGCACGAAGGTGAGCGGGACTACCGTGGCCCATAGCGCGATGGGACTGAAGGTGGCGAGGCCGGTCGCGTAAGCGGAGAGAAACCCGATCACGCTGCACGCGAGCATTTCGTTGCGCTTGTATTTCAGCGGTCCCGGCATGTCGACCACGCACGCGCCGAGCGCGCCGGTCGAGATGGTGAAGCCCAGCTCGCTCTTGTGAAAGACGAACAGGCACAGGACGGCCGGAAGCGAGATGCCGATCGCGATGCGCAGGCCGCCGTAAAAGTACTGGCTATAGAGGAATTTCCTGATTTCTACGGAGTAGCGCATCGACTGCCGGGAAGTTCGAGAGCGGACGGTACGCCGCGGACTGTGGCGCTGAGTCTAACGTATTTCGGGCACGATCTGACCGCCGATGCGTGCCCGACCGGGTGTCATTCAGTCCACGCTCAGCGACGTTGTGTTTGTGGTCGCGGCGGCGTCGCCGAGCAGGCCGTGCGTGCCGTGAATGCGCCGCATGCGCGTGCGATACCAGAAGGTCCAGGCCATCAGGCCGCCGAACACGCCATAGCCGATGATCGGCGAGACGACGAGAAAGCGCTCGATTGGCCAGGTGGCGGCCAGATAAGTGCGCAGCGCGGAGTCGAGACATAGCCCGAAGCCCCAGATGAACGTAAGCAGCCGCATGGCCGAGACGAAGCTTGCGTTCTCGTTCCAGAGCTGTTCGAGCCGCGCGACGCCCTCGCGAGTCTCGCGCGCGACCGTCGCTCGCGTGAGATAGAACACGAGCGGGCGCTTCGCCAGTAGCGAGATCAGGAACGCGGCGCCGATTGCGCCTGAGGCGAGGCACTCGCGCATCAACAGAACACGCGGACTGCCGCCGAACGCCACGGCAAGGAGCGAGAGCACGATGCCGAGCAGTATGACGGCCGAGAGTGCATCCACGCGCCGAAAGCGCACCAGTTCGACGATGCTCCAGGCAAGCGGCGGCGCGGCCGAGGCAATGAGGCCGCCGACTTCGCCCCAGTGCGGCTCGGCGAGACGATAGGCGACCCAGGGAAGCAGCAGGTTGACCGCCAGTTCGGCGACGAATGCTGGACGCAGCTTCATGGGGTGCGTGCTCCTGAAGGTTCTGCGGAGGCAATGACGCCAGTATGGTTCATGCGCCGCGCGGCAGCAAACCGGCTGCGCAGGCGCCCGACGGGGTGGCTGCATGTCGCATGCCCGTGGCAGAGGCCTGGCGCTTGCGCTGGGTTCATGGCGCGTACGTTTCGCGCTTGTGTCAACCTGGCCGCGCTGTGCGACACTGCCGCGTGTTCACCTTCTCTCCGCCCATGACCGCACGCGCGCCCATCCCGTTGCAGGAAATCGAACTCGTCGCCGTTCGCGCACAGGGCGCGGGCGGCCAGAACGTGAACAAGGTGTCGAGTGCGATTCATCTGCGTTTCGACATCCGCGCCTCGTCGTTGCCCGAGGTGCTCAAGATGCGTCTGCTTGCGCTCGCCGACCGTCGGATCACGACTGAGGGCGTCGTGGTGATCAAGTCG
The DNA here is from genome assembly GCF_905220185.1 of Paraburkholderia sp. J11-2. NCBI lineage: Bacteria > Pseudomonadati > Pseudomonadota > Betaproteobacteria > Burkholderiales > Burkholderiaceae > Paraburkholderia > Paraburkholderia sp. J11-2. The sequence continues at coordinate 63,887 of NZ_CAJMYY010000018.1, forward strand.
CAGGAATACCGCACCCAGGAACAGAACCGGGTGGCTGCGCTCGCGCGCCTCGAGGAACTGGTCGACAGCGTGAGCGTCACGCGCAAGGCACGCGTGGCGACGCGCCCCACGCGCGCCTCGAAGCTGCGCCGCCTCGACAGCAAGGCGCGCACCGGCGAGCTGAAGGCGGGGCGGCGGCGCGTATCCGAATAGCTGCCAGGACCATGCGGTGCATTGCCGGTTCGCCACGCATTAACCCCGCTCGCTCCAAGGCCGCTCGCGCGGCCCATGCTCGGGCGGAAAGTCCGCGCACAACACGTGCGTCGCGCCGCCATAGTCGAGCGCGATGGCGGCCGTGTAGCAGAGTTCGCCGTCGTTGAGCGAGTAGTGCGGACCCATCACCGCGACCCGGCCGGGCGCGGCGAGCGCGCGCCGGAAGTACTCGCGGCGCGACCAGTTGCTGTCGGTGTCGGGATAGAAAGGCGCGAGGCGCGCGGGCGGCCCGACGCCGGGCATGGCAATCGAAGGCTCGTGCTGCTCGCCATGTTCGTCTGCGCTGAAGACGCGCTGCGCGTGGCTGCCGCCGTCGCCGAAAATGGCCTCGGCGGCCGCTTCGAGCGTTCCGCCGCCCGTGAGCACGCGCGCGCCGCACAGCATGGTGTGTGAGAGCGCGCCGAAATTGACCTGCTCGATGATCTCGGTGCTGCGCTGGTAGTCGGCGAAGCGCCGCCACATCGACTGCGCCAGCGCGGCCGCGGCGGCGCCGGCTTCCGGAATCGAAGCTTGCGGCTCGCCGAACCAGAAGCCCTGCACGAGATCGACATCGGCCTGCATCAATACCATGAGCTGCGACTCGGTCTCGACACCTTCTGCAAGCACCATTGTGCCGGCGTGATGAAGAATTGAGACGAGTTCCGAGATGAATGCCACATGACTCTCGCCGCGGGTCGCGCGCGTGACGAGCGAGCGGTCGAGCTTGACGATGTCGGGCCGATAGCGCCAGACGCGATCGAAATTGGAGAAACCCGCGCCGAAGTCGTCGAGCGCGACGAGGAAATCGCGTCGGCCGGCAGGCGGCCGTTCGTCGACGAAGGAGCTGTACTCGTCGCCGCCGCGCTGCTCGAGCACCTCGATCACCACGCGTTCGCGCGGGAAATCGAAGTGCCGGCACAAGCCGTCGATTGCGGCTTGCGCGGGGTCGGCGGCGCGTGCGCTGCGCGGCAGCGTGTTCAGGAAGATCCAGCCGGTCTCCACGCCTTGCGCGACGAAATTCGCGAGGTGCAGGCAGCGGGCGAGTTCGTCGAGCTGCTGCGCTTCGGCGCCTTCCACCGATGCGAACAGATCCGCTGGGGCGACGGGGTGGCTCGATTCGTCGGTCACGCGCAGCAACGCCTCATAGCCGACCACGCGCTGATGCGTGATCGAGAGCACGGGCTGGAAGGCGCTGTCGAGCGCGTAACCATGCTGCCGCGCGTGCCATTGCGCGCCCCAGCCGGCAGCGCGCGGCTGGAGCTGGGCGAGCAGACTGGCGGCGGCAGCCGCCTTTGCGTTCGACGGATCGTTCGGCATGGCTCGGGACGCGCGGCGACGCGCGCGGTTCGTGAGCGTTCGAACCCGCAGGCTCGTGGGTCGCGCGACTGCCGCTTTTTCGCAGGCGCGCGTCCGACGGCGGTAACCGGCGGGGCCTGTCGTCAAGTGTACGGACTATCGGAAAAAACTGCGCGCACAAGTCGTGCCTGGGATGGCGACGCGATGCGTGCCGATGGAGCGTGGGGAGAGTCGAAAGAGGGCGCCCGCTTCGGGTGCGAGCGCCTTGCGTACCGCCTGCCGGCGGTCCGATTTGCCGCTCAGTGCGCGGTGTCGGGCACGTCGAGAATCAGGATGATGGTCCAGTCCGCGTCGCCTTCGTGATGGTATTGGCGTTCGGCGACGATGAACGGCTGCTGCTTGCCGGCCGGCCCGAGGAACAGCACGTCGCCTTCCATCGGCAGGCATTCGATGGGGGGCAGCGCGAGATACGCGTCCTGGTTGCCGCCGCGCGGCATCAGTTTTTCGATCTTGCGTGAGGCCGCTTCGGTCCATTCGATGTCGAGCTGGATGTTGCTCATTGTGTTTCTCCGCGCGTGGCGCGCACAAAAGGTTGGGTCTACGCCGACCGGGGCGTTTTCGAGGTGCGCGACTTTAGCATACCGCGCCCGCGCGCCGTGGCGGCGGCGATGCGCACGACACCGCAAACGCGGCAGGTGGCGCCGCGAATAAAAAAGCCGATGACGGCAAGACCGGCATCGGCTTCATTCCCGGGAAGGCGCTGCCCGCTTGCGCTGGGCTGCGCGCCGTCTGGCCTTCCCTGTTCTTACTGGGCGGGGGCCTTCTTGTGATGCGGGTGCCCCGGCTTGTGATGCGTCATGGGTGCCGGCGCGGGTGCGGCTTCCTGTTGCTGCTGCAGGGCCTGGGCGCGTTGCAGGACGTCGTCGGCTCTGGCCGGATCGGTGCTCATCGTGATGCCGTTATCCGACTGCGCATGCGCAGCGCCCGCCAGTGCGGAAAGTGAAATCAGGACTGCGAGGGACACTTTTTTCATCTCTACCTCCGAAGGAGCGGTTTATGGACCCAGCCGGTACCTGTCCAAGCAGGATGGACATGCCATTCTAACGATCAAATACTCGCTCCAGATGACATCGCGTAACCCGTTCGCGCGGGAGTTACATCTCGTTACATCTGGCGCCGCGATAAGGTCATACTAGAACCAGCCGATCATCCGATACACATAAAACTGGACAACCCCAATCGATTCGTGGAGCGCCGTTTCGGCGGACTTGAGATTGGCCACGCGCGGAAGCAGCCCGCGCTCGACGCGGCGCACGTTGGATACCGCGGGCAACGGATTCATGTCGAAACGCTGGAAATCGAGCATCGCGCGGCGCATCTGGTACGACGACGTCACGAGCAGGAGCGTTTCATCGTTGCCGGCACGGACGATGGGCGCGACGTTGCGCGCGTTCTGATAAGTCGTGAGGCTCTGGTTTTCGAGCACGAGATCGGTGCCCGGCACACCGGCGCGCAGCAGATAGGGCGCGTAGTTGTCGGCCTCGGCGCTCGCATGGTGCTCCGGGTTGCCGCCACTCACGATCACGCGGCATGTGCCGCCCGCGCGCGCGCACAGCGCGTGCAGTTCGGCGGCAAGGGCAATGCGTGCGTACACGTCGCGGGCGGGGACCAGTTGGCCATCGCGGGATTCGGTGCCGCCGCCCAGCATGATGATGGCGGTGCGCGCACCGAAGCGCGCCGGGCCGATTTTCGCCTGATCGTAGGGAGTGCGATATAACGCCGGCTGCGCAACATCGAGCAGCACCCCGGTGAGCCAGCCGGTGGCGAGCAACCAGAAGACCAGTGCCCCGCAGGCTGCGACACGCCAGCGCGCGTTGCGCCACAGCAGGCCGAGCGCAATAAATAGCGCAAACAAAACGATTAGAATCAATTTGGATGAGGTAACGTATTGTTTTCGGGAAAATGCGCGTCCAACCGACCTTTGCGCCGCGAACGTGGCGCGGCGTTGGCCGTGCGGGAAGCGGTGAAGCCGCTTTCACGGGGGCCCGGATAACCTGCAGTCCCTGCCGCTGCTCAGCGCGCGGATGGGCGCGTGGGCCCGCCAGGGCACAGACTGCGCCGTTCTCAGGTCCGCATTGCGCCGCTGCCGGTTCGCGCGAGGCTCAATGATCGCAGGACTGCATTTTAAGAAAGAAGTGAGATGACCACGTATTCCAACGAAGCAGTACTCGAAGCGCTACGGCGGGTGCAGTATCGGCAGGTTCCGTGGGCGCGTCGTCCTGAAGTGTTCCAGTATTTGCGCGATCTCGGCATGATGGACATCGTCCGGCAACGCACGGTTGCGCCGGCGCCGGGCTTCCATGCGCCGGTCGATATCGCGGTGCTCACCGATCGCGGCCGCGCCGAATTCGCCCGGCTCGCACGCGACGAGCGCACGCTACAGTGGAGCGCGCATCGCGTGGCCGACTACGTCGCGCAGCGCGTGCCCCAATCCGGCCTCGAAGCCAGCCAGTAAGTACTCTACCTTCTTCGTCCCGCCAAAAAAAAGCCCGCATCGAAAGATACGGGCTTACCGGAATTACTGCTGCCACGCTGTGCTTGATGGCATAAAGGTAGACCGCAGGTCAGGCGCGGTGGTTCCCCGGGGCAGGGTATATGCTGAGCCGCGGCGTTCCAGGGCGGTCTTGCCGCCTTCCGTGATCGCCGATGCTCTTTCATCGGTCCCGTCGGTCCCGGCGGTCGTCCCTACGGTTCCCTCAATGGTGTTTCGCTAGCCGGCTCACTGCCGCCGCGTCGGTTCCTGCCTCTGTGGCGCGCTGCGGCGGGCATTGTCCGCAATGTCGCCGCGTAAATCGCCACGAGGCACCGGCGGCTTGCCCGCGTTCGGACCAGGCGCTGCGGGCGGCTGGGCGTGGGCGCCGGTGCGCGACACCGGCCATGGCGGTGCCGAGGCATGCGGCGGTTGCGCAGCGACGCTGAACGACACGAACGACGCCGTTGGCGCGAACAGGGCAAAGAGGGCGAGGGGGGCGAGCGCGGACAGCGAAACCATGATGCCCCGGATGTGCAGGTTCATGGATTTCATGGTGGTTCCCCGTCAATCCGGTTTCTTGACGTTAATGGACATGGTCCTAAGCTAACGTCGGAAGCGAAAGCGCGCTGTAAATATTGGTAAAGAGATGTATCGCGCGGTGCCTATCGCTTTGTTGCGGACGCAGCGATGCTCAACGCAGTCTGGTTGAGCCGTGCAGGCGCGGCGGTTTTGGCCCAGGACCGGAAAACGGTCTGCGACGGCCGCGACGTGCGCCAGGGGTGGGAGAAAAACACGCCGGGTGCATGAGGCACCCGGCGGGAAAGCAAGTGAAGCGTGGCTCAGGCCATCTTGACCGGTGCGCGCCACGATTCCGGGTTGGTCCAGAACGCGCCACGCAGGCGATCGCGGCTCGGCGGTGCGGGCGGCTTGGTCGCCGTGGCGCCGATACGGCCGCGCAGCGAAATTTCGCGGCCGTTCGTGCTCAGTCGCTTGACGATTTCCGCCAGCGTACCGTCTGCCTGCCACTCGTCGAAACGGCGGCGGCAAGTCGGCGGCGAGGGGTAGCGGCCCGGCAGCTTGGACCAGCCTTCACCCGTCGAAAGCACCCAGAGCACCGCGTTGACCACAGCACGCGCTTCGACGCGAGGCCGTCCGCGCCGTTCGCTCCGTGCCGGTTCAGCACAGAACAACGCCTCGACCAGCGCCCATTCGTTGTCTCTCAAATCGTCGAACAGCATCATGTTTCACCTCAGCGAAGCTATCTCCGGTGCGCTGCCCCGCGCTGCGCACTCTTCATGTACTCCCGGCCGGATGCCGGAGTACCAGGCGGGCCCGGCTGGATCGTCCCGGACTGCATGCTTCCGGTACATCCATCGAACCTGTGCGTGCCTTAATGCGAAAACCGTGCCAGCACGTACGTTCTCGTCTTGAAGCCGCGTGGCGCCAAGCCCGCGCGGGAGATTGCCAGGGGCGTATAAGACTCGAAAACACTTATCGAAGAAATCGGGAGAATCACCAATCTTGTGCAAGCAGGCCCGTCCACCGTGCGTTTGCGCCGTATTGCTGCACTGCGGCGAATAGTCGGGGGCGTCATGTTGTTACCCGTAACAGTGCGCAGCCGACATAAAATTGCATGAAAACGAACAATTCATGAGGCGAGTGGATGAATGTGACGCTGCGGCAGTTGCGAGTGTTCATCGAGGTTGCCCGGCTGCAGAGCTTTAGCCGGGCAGGGGACGAAATCGGGCTCACGCAGTCGGCGGTGAGCCGTTGCGTGCGCGAGCTCGAAGCCGAGATTGGCGTGAAGCTCGTCGATCGGACCACGCGCGAGGTGCAGCTCACGGATGTGGGCGCGAACCTGATCGCGAGCATTCCACGGTTGCTCAACGATCTGGACGACGCCTTGCGCGAAATTCGCGAGATTGGCGAGCAGCGGCGCGGCCGCGTCGTCGTGGCGGCGAGCCCGACGGTCGCGTGCCGCTTGATGCCGCAGGTCGTGGCCGCGTGCGGGCGGCAGTTTCCTTACATTACGCTTGGATTGCGCGACGACGTGCAGAGCGACGTCGTCCGCAAGATCCGCTCGGGCGAGGTGGACTTCGGCGTCATCATCGGGCCCTTTGTCGCTGAAGATCTGGAAACGGAGTGTCTGACTACGGACTCGTTCTGTGTGGTCGTGCGCGGCGATCACGCGCTCGCGCTAAGCCAGGAAGTCTCGTGGAAGGAACTGGACGGCGAACGCCTCGTGATGCTCGACTACGCCTCGGGCAGCCGCCCGCTGATCGACGCCGTGATGAGCGAGCAGGGCGTGCGCGCCCGGGTGGTGCAGGAGCTGGGCCACCCCGCCACGGTATTCGGCCTTGTCGAGGCGGGCGTGGGCATCAGCGTGCTGCCCTGGCTCGCGCTGCCCGTTCCGGCGGGCGCGCCCTTGCTCGCGCGCCCGCTTGTGCCGCGCGCAGAGCGCACCGTCGAGCTGGTGCGGCGGCGCGACCGCTCGCTTTCGCCGGCCGCCGAGGCGGTGTGGACGCTGATCCGTCAACTGGCCGGACAGCCCGAAGCGCAGCACTGAGACCACCGCGCCGGCGCTTGCGGGCGCGGACCGCACGGCGCCCGGCCGCGCGCTACACTTCACGTTTTCCCACATTCTGCAAGCCCGAACCTCCGATGAGCGATCTCGATCCGTCGTCCTCCGTCTCCCTGCCGCGCGAAGCGGTGCGTGCGTTGCGCTCGTCGCAGATCCGCGAAGTGGCGAACGCCGGGTTCGGCGTTCCCGACGTGCTGCCGTTCTGGTTCGGCGAGTCCGACCGCGTGACGCCGCCGTTCATCCGCGAGGCGGCTGCCGAGGCGCTCGGGCGCGGCGACACGTTTTACACGCACAACCTCGGTATCGCGCCGCTGCGCGAATCGCTCGCGCGCTACGTGAGCGAACTGCACGGCGCAACGCCGGTGGACAACCTCGCGGTGACGAGCGCCGGCGTCAATGCGCTGATGCTGGCGGCGCAACTCGTCGTGGGCGCGGGCGATCGGGTGGTGGCAGTGACCCCGCTGTGGCCGAACCTCGTCGAAATTCCGAAGATTCTTGGCGCCACGGTCGAGACGGTCTCGCTCGGCTACGGCGAGCACGGCTGGACGCTCGATCTCGACCGGCTGCTGGCGGCGCTCACGCCCGACACGCGCATGCTCATGATCAACTCGCCGAACAACCCGACGGGCTGGGTGATGACGCGCGAACAACAGCGCGCGGTGCTCGAGCATTGCCGACGCCTCGGCATCTGGATCGTCGCCGACGAGGTCTACGAGCGCCTTTATTACGGCGACGCGAATGAGCGCACCGCGCCCTCGTTCCTTGACATCGCGTCGCGAGAAGAGCGGCTGATCTGCGTGAATTCGTTCTCGAAGGCCTGGCTCATGACCGGCTGGCGGCTCGGCTGGATGGTCGTGCCGCGCACCTTGACCGACGATCTCGGCAAGCTGGTCGAGTACAACACCTCGTGCGCACCTTCGTTCGTGCAGCAGGCGGGCATTGCCGCGGTCGAGCACGGCGAGCCGTTCACGCGTGCGCTCGTGGCCGATCTGCGCGCCTCGCGCGACCACCTCGCCGCGGCGCTTGCCAAGCTGCCTGGCGTCGATGTGAAAGTGCCGCACGGCGCGATGTACCTGTTTTTCCGGCTGGCGGGCGCGCAGAACAGCCTCGAGCTGTGCAAGGCGCTGGTGCGCGACGCGGGCCTCGGACTCGCGCCGGGCAGCGCGTTCGGCCCACAAGGCGAAGGCTTCGTGCGCTGGTGCTACGCGTGCGATCCGGCGCGGCTCGACGCGGGCGTCGAGCGCCTCGCGCGTTACCTGGAGGCGGTGGGAGCGCATTGAGCCGTAGCGCGGGAGCGCGCCGGGCCGGTGTCGCGCGAGGGAGCGCAAGGCAGCGGCCCGGCCCCGGTTAAAATGAGGCCGCTCATGCGGAATGGCGTCTTTACGCACCCAGCGTTTTTGCGTAATATGGCGCTCAGTCAAGCGATTCCCTGCGGGAAATTCGCGGCTCCCTCCGGCTGGGTCTGGCTCTTTGCCTGAATTTCGGCCCCCCGGTGCGTGCTCCCATCAATATGACCGATCAGAATCGGGCGAGCGCGTCTCCAGTTCCATATCGTCTTTCGTCTGTCTGATCCGGTTCCTTGAACCTGATTTACCTTACTTAGGGTCTGACCTGGCTGCATGAATACCCAAGAGGCGAAAATCGTCCTCGAGACTGCATTGATCTGCACGCAGGAGCCGTTGAAGATCGGCGAACTGCGCAAACTGTTTGCCGACGACATTTCGGCCGACACGGTCCGCAACCTGCTCGAAGACCTGCGGCATGAATGGTCCGGGCGCGGCGTCGAGCTGGTGGGGCTCGCGTCGGGCTGGCGCTTTCAGAGCAAGCCGGCCATGCGGACGTACCTTGACCGGTTGCACCCCGAAAAGCCGCCGCGCTATTCGCGCGCGGTCCTCGAAACGCTCGCGATCATCGCGTACCGGCAGCCGGTCACGCGCGGCGACATCGAGGAAATTCGTGGCGTCACGGTCAATACGCAGGTCGTCAAACAGCTCGAGGACCGTAACTGGATCGAAGTGATCGGTCATCGTGACGTGCCGGGACGTCCGGCGCTCTATGCAACGACGCGGGAGTTTCTCGACGATCTCGGACTGAAGTCGCTCGACGAGCTGCCGCCGCTCGACGATCCGTCGAGCCAGTTCGGCGAGCAACTGCTTGCCCAGCACGCGATCGAGTTTCCCGATAGCGCCGCAGCGCAGTTCGTCGCGGAAGGTCAGCCCGAGGCGGCCGACGCTGACGCCGCAGGCGCGGAAGATGCGGGAGCGACGACAGTAGCCGGGGGCGAAACGCACGAAACGCAAGCTGCGCACGAGGTGGCAGGCGCAAACGTTGCGTACGCAGCCGACGCCTCGGGCGACGCGGGACATGGCGAAACAAGCCTCGCGCAGCACGGGTCAATCCCGGATGCTCACGTGCAGGATGCCGCGCACGCAGCAGATGCGGCGGGCGAAGAAGAACACGAAGACCGCCGCGACGCGGCGCAGGACGACCCCGTCTCGACGACGGACGACGAAGCCGCACGACGCGGCATCTGAAGCAACAAGCATTTTTGACGCGCCCCGCAAGCGGGCGCGCAACCTGACATTTTGAGGTTGTTTTGACTGATATCCACGACACCGATTCGACCGACGCGTCCGAATCCGCTCGCCGCGCGTCCTCCGCGCGCGACGATGACACGCGCGCTTCGCAGGTCGAAGGCGAAGCACAGGGCGGCGAGGGCGAAGATCGTCCGCGCCGTGGTCTGCGCCGCGGGCCGCGCAGCCTGATCGCGCGCCGCCGAGCAGGCGCGAAGGCGAAGGCCGCTGAAGGCGCGGAGGGCGCCGACGTGTCCGCAGCGCCTGACGCCGAGCCGCCGCAAGCGACAGCTGAGCGCGCTCCCGCCGGGCGCGCGCCGCGCAAGGAAGGCGGCGCGAAGAAGGCGGGCCGCGGCCAGAACGCCGGTGGCGCCGGCCGGGGCGAGCGTCAAGGCGAGCGTCAGGCCGAGCGTCAGCAAGGCGCGGGCAAGCGCCAGAAGGGCCAGGGCCGCACCGAAGGCCAGCCGGCTGCCGCCACGGGCGAGTCCACACCGGACGATCTGTTCCTCTATGTGACTTCGCCGGCGTTCGACGCCGACAACGGCGCCGGTTCGGGCGTGCGCGCACCGATGCTGCGCCGCGGCCGAGCCCAGCAGCCCAAGCGCGTGCTGAGCCCCGACGACGACGCGCCGAAGCTGCACAAAGTGCTGGCGGACGCGGGCATGGGCTCGCGCCGCGACATGGAAGAGCTGATCATTGCCGGGCGCGTCTCGGTGAACGGCGAGCCGGCGCACATCGGCCAGCGCATCCTGCCGACCGACCAGGTCCGCATCAACGGCAAGCCTATCAAGCGCAAGCTGCAGAACAAGCCGCCGCGCGTGCTGATCTATCACAAGCCGACTGGCGAAATCGTGAGCCACGCCGATCCGGAAGGCCGCCCGTCGGTGTTCGACCGCCTGCCGCCGATGAAGACGGCGAAATGGCTTGCTGTCGGCCGTCTGGACTTCAACACCGAAGGTCTGCTGATGCTGACGACCTCGGGCGATCTGGCGAACCGCTTCATGCACCCGCGCTACAGCGTGGAGCGCGAGTACGCAGTACGTGTGGTCGGCGAACTGAGCGAGGGGATGCGCCAGAAACTGCTCAAGGGCGTCGAACTCGAGGACGGCCCGGCAAGCTTCCTGCGCATTCGCGATGGCGGCGGCGAAGGCACGAATCACTGGTACCACGTTGCGCTGGCCGAAGGCCGTAACCGCGAAGTGCGGCGTATGTTCGAGGCGGCCGGCCTGATGGTGAGCCGCCTGATCCGCACGCGTCACGGCCCGATCGCGCTGCCCAAGGGCCTCAAGCGCGGTCGCTGGGAAGAGCTCGAAGACAACCAGGTGCGCGCGCTGATGGCGGCGGTCGGCCTGAAGGCCCCGAGCGAAGAGAAGGGCGGTCGTGGCGGCAAGGAGCAGGAACGTCGCCAGCCGGATCCGATGCAGACGTCCATGGGCTTCATCAACCGCGAGCCGGTGCTGAGCTCGCACGGTGCAATGGGGCAGCCGCGTCAGGGCCAGGGACGGCGCGGCGCGACGGGCGGCTTTGGCGGCGGCGCAGGTACCGGTCACGGCAACTTCGGCGCGGGCTCCGGTTTCGGCGGCCGTGGCGGCAACCGCGCGGGCGGCCGCGACGTCGACGGCAACCGTGCTCCGGGCGCGGCGGGCAAGCGTGCGGGCGGCAGCGCCAACGCCAACGGCAATCGCCGCAGCGGCCCGGGCAACGGCGGCAATGCCAATCCCAACGGCAACCGCACGGGCGGCAACAACCGTGGCGGCCAGCGCGGCACGCCGCGCAACCGCACACGCGGCCATTAATTCGCGAGGCATGCGACGCCCGGCCGCGCCAGGCGGTGGGCGTCGCGGCCATGCAACGGCCGCGATGCGTGCGGTATGCGCAGTCGCTGCCTTTTCAGTTGTGCGCGGTTAATGCGTAAAACGCCGGCAAATCCCCCTTGCGAGCCCGTAAATAACGGCAAAAGGCGCCTCTGGCTTGACCGTGGGTTTGCGTTAATGTGCAAAAAAGGCTAGAATCACAAAGTCGCTGGGCGTGCGGCTCTTTTACGTGCTGTAATTCGCGCCCCAGGTGCGACCACCTGGCTAAGTGAGAAGATGGGCGTTTCGCCCATTTTTTTTTGGTTCGCCCCAATTGGTTACCAACAGATGCCGACGTTTCACGTTCGGCATTGTCAATTTGGGGGTTATCCGAACCATGCGCCGGGTCGTTCGTCATCGTGGGGCAAGTAGGTGAGAAGCGCGCGCGCTCACCTGGCGCGCGGCCCGCGAATCCCTAGCGAAGCAAGAATTAGAGCGAAGGAAGTTGCTGGCCCGCTGCGCAGAACATCTGGAGTGGGCATTGTGCAACTGACGGAACTGATTGAAACCACGGTCACCGGGCTCGGTTACGAGCTGGTCGACCTCGAGCGCACCGGGCGCGGCATGCTGACTATCTTCATCGATCAGCCCGCGGGGATCGCGATCGAGGACTGCGAGAAGGTCACGCGTCAGCTGCAGCACGTTCTGACGGTCGAGAACATCGACTACGAGCGGCTCGAGGTTTCGTCGCCCGGTCTCGACCGTCCGCTGAAAAAACTGGCGGACTTCGAACGCTTCGCAGGCTGCGAAGCGGTAATCACGTTGAAAAAGCCATTGGACGGACGGAAATCGTACCGGGGCATCGTGCATGCTCCCGAAGGCGAATCCATCGGTCTGGAATTCGAAGGGAAGGCGGGTCCTGCGATGCTTGATTTCACGCTCGCAGATATCGACAAAGCACGCCTTGTCCCCAAAGTTGACTTTAGGAGCCGCAAACAATGAGTCGCGAAGTGTTGATGCTGGTGGATGCGCTGGCACGCGAGAAGAATGTCGACAAGGACGTGGTGTTCGCCGCCCTTGAAGCGGCGCTTGCGTCGGCCTCCAAGAAACTCTTCGACGAGGATGCGGATATCCGCGTGCATATCGATCGCGAAAGCGGCGAGCACGAAACGTTCCGTCGCTGGCGCGTCGTGCCGGACGAGGCGGGCCTGCAGGAGCCGGACCAGGAAATCCTGCTGTTCGAAGCACGCGAACAGGACCCGGAAGCGCAGATCGACGGTTTCGTCGAGCAGCCGGTGCCTTCGGTCGAGTTCGGCCGTATCGGCGCGCAGGCCGCCAAGCAGGTCATCCTGCAGAAGGTGCGCGACGCCGAGCGCGAGCAGATCCTGAACGACTTCCTCGAGCGCGGCGAAAGCATCATGACCGGCACGGTCAAGCGCATGGACAAGGGCAACTTCATCGTCGAATCCGGCCGTGTGGAAGCGCTGCTGCGCCGCGACCAGCTGATTCCGAAGGAAAACCTGCGCGTGGGCGACCGCGTGCGTGCCTGGATTGGCAAGGTCGACCGCACCGCCCGCGGCCCGCAGATCGAACTCTCGCGCACGGCGCCCGAGTTCCTGATGAAGCTGTTCGAAATGGAAGTGCCCGAAATCGAACAGGGCCTCCTCGAGATCAAGGCGGCGGCGCGTGATCCGGGCGTGCGCGCCAAGATCGGCGTGGTGGCCTATGACAAGCGCATCGACCCGATCGGCACCTGCGTCGGCATCCGCGGCTCGCGTGTGCAGGCCGTGCGCAACGAGCTCGGTGGCGAAAACGTCGACATCGTGCTATGGTCGGAAGATCCCGCACAGTTCGTGATCGGCGCGCTCGCGCCGGCTGCCGTGCAGTCGATCGTCGTCGACGAGGAAAAGCACTCGATGGACGTCGTGGTCGACGAGAGCGAACTCGCGGTCGCGATTGGCCGTAGTGGCCAGAACGTGCGTCTCGCCAGCGAGCTGACCGGCTGGCAAATCAATATCATGACGCCGGACGAATCCGCGCAAAAGCAGAATCAGGAGCGCACGGTGCTGCGCGACCTGTTCATGGCGCGTCTCGACGTGGATGAAGAAGTCGCCGACATCCTGATCGACGAAGGCTTCACGAGCCTCGAAGAGATCGCCTACGTGCCGCTCAACGAAATGCTGGAAATCGAGGCGTTCGACGAGGACACCGTGCACGAGCTGCGCAACCGCGCTCGCGACGCACTGCTCACGCAGGCGATTGCGAACGAGGAGAAGGTGGAAAGCGCCGCGCTGGACCTGAAGAGTCTGGACGGTATCGACCCGGACCTGCTCGCGAAACTGGCGCAGCATGAAGTTCACACCCGCGACGAGCTCGCCGAGCTGGCCGTGGACGAGCTGGTCGAAATGACGGGAATGGAAGAGGACGCCGCCAAGGCGTTGATCATGAAGGCACGCGAGCACTGGTTCCAGTGACCCGGTAACGGGAAACGACCCCAGGGCGCGACGAGCAGGAAGCGACCATGACCCACTGATCTGATCGCGGCGGAGCCTTGCAGGAAGCAAGGCACCCAAGGCCGCATGACCCGATGTCAACCGCAAGGAATCGGTCCTTGCATTAAGAGGAATGAATGGCGAGTAACAACGTAGCCCAATTTGCCGCGGAACTGAAGATGCCTGCCGGCGTGCTGCTGGAGCAGCTGCAGGCGGCGGGCGTCACGAAAGCGAGCGAAGCCGACTCCTTGTCCGAAACGGACAAGGCGCGTCTGCTCGACCACTTGCGCAAGTCTCACGGCTCGACTGATGCAGACAAGCGCAAGATCACGCTGACGAAACGGCATACGTCGGAAATCAAGCAGTCCGATTCGACGGGTAAGGCTCGCACCATTCAGGTCGAGGTGCGCAAGAAGCGCACGTTCGTCCGCCGCGACGAGTCCGCCGGTGAGGCGGAGGCATCGAATCATGCCGCCGACGCAGCCGCTGCCGCCGAAGAGGCGGAGCTGCAGCGCCGCGAGGAAGAAGCGCGCCGCGAGGCAGAACTGCTCGAGCGTCAGGCCTTGGAGCTCAAGGAGCGCCAGGAACTGCTCGCGCGTGAAGAGTCCGAGCGCCGCGCGCGTGAAGAGGCCGCCGAGGCCGAGCGCCGCCGTGCCGAAGAAGAAGCTGCAAAGAAGAAGGCAGCGGCCGACGCCGCCGCTCGCGAACTGGCCGCTCAGGCCGTGGCCGCGCAGCGTAATGCCGAAGCGGAAGCCAAAGAAGTGAAGCAACAGCAGGACCAGCAGGAAGAACAGCGCGCCGCAGCCGAGCGCGCCGCGCAACGCGAAGCGGCCCAGAAGGCCGAAGTCGCCGCACGCGAAGCCGCCGAAAAGGCGCAGAAAGAACAGGACGAGATCGCTCGCCGCCGTGCGGCTGCCGAAGCCGAAGCGCGCGCGATTCGCGAAATGATGAACACGCCGCGCAAGGCGCAGGTGAAGGCGCCCGAGCCGCCCAAGCCGGTCGAGCCGCCCAAGCCCGCTGAGGCCAAGGGCACGCTGCACAAGCCGGCGCGTCCGGAAGGTGCGCCGGCGCGTCCGGCCGGCGGTGCAGGCGCCGCGGCGAAGAAGCCGGCCACGACGGCCGCGCCTTCGACGAGCGCGCCGGGTGCAGGCGCGGGCGACCGCAACAAGAAGCCGGGCGCAGGCAAGGGCGGCTGGCAGGACGACGCGGCCAAGCGCCGTGGCATCAAGACGCGCGGCGACTCGTCGGGCGGCGTGGATCGCGGCTGGCGCGGTGGCCCGAAGGGCCGTGGCCGTCACCAGGACGCTTCGACGTTCCAGGCGCCGACCGAGCCGATCGTGCGTGAAGTGCATGTACCGGAAACCATCACGGTGGCCGACCTCGCGCACAAGATGTCCGTGAAGGCATCGGAAGTCATCAAGGCGATGATGAAGATGGGCCAGATGGTCACCATCAACCAGATGCTCGACCAGGAAACGGCGATGATCATCGTCGAGGAACTCGGCCACCGTGCGGTTGCCGCGAAGCTCGACGATCCGGAAGCGCTGCTGGTCGAAGGCCAGGCCACGGGTACGGACGCAGAGCAACTGCCGCGTCCGCCGGTCGTCACCGTCATGGGTCACGTCGACCACGGCAAGACCTCGCTGCTCGACTACATCCGCCGCGCCAAGGTTGCAGCGGGCGAAGCCGGCGGCATTACGCAGCACATCGGCGCATACCACGTCGAAACGCCGCGTGGCGTCATCACGTTCCTCGACACGCCGGGTCACGAGGCCTTTACGGCCATGCGTGCTCGTGGTGCGAAGGCAACCGACATCGTCATTCTGGTGGTCGCGGCCGACGACGGCGTGATGCCGCAGACGAAGGAAGCGATCTCGCACGCGAAGGCTGCGGGCGTGCCGCTCGTCGTGGCGATCAACAAGATCGACAAGCCCGATGCGAACCCCGAGCGCGTGAAGCAGGAGCTCGTGGCGGAAGGCGTCGTGCCGGAAGAGTACGGCGGCGACTCGCCGTTCGTGCCGGTGTCGGCGAAGACCGGCGCGGGCATCGACGATCTGCTCGAAAACGTGCTGCTGCAAGCCGAAGTGCTGGAACTGAAGGCACCGGTCGAAGCACCGGCCAAGGGCATCGTCATTGAAGCGAAGCTCGACAAGGGCAAGGGTCCGGTTGCCACGATTCTCGTCCAGTCGGGTACGCTTAATCGCGGCGACGTCGTACTGGCAGGTAGCGCCTACGGCCGCGTGCGCGCCATGCTCGACGAAACGGGCAAGCCCACGAAGGAAGCCGGCCCGTCGATCCCGGTCGAAATTCAGGGTCTCTCGGAAGTGCCGGGCGCGGGCGAAGAAGTCATCGTGCTGCCGGACGATCGCAAGGCGCGTGAAATCGCCATGTTCCGTCAAGGCAAGTTCCGCGACGTCAAGCTCGCGAAGCAGCAGGCCGCGAAGCTCGAAAACATGCTCGAGCAGATGGGCGAGGGCGAAGTGCAGAACCTGCCGCTCATCGTCAAGGCGGACGTGCAGGGTTCGCAGGAAGCGCTGGTGCAATCGCTGCTCAAACTGTCGACCAGCGAAGTGCGCGTGCAGATCGTGCACAGCGCGGTCGGTGCGATCAGCGAGTCGGACGTCAACCTGGCAACGGCTTCGAAGGCGGTCATCATCGGCTTCAATACGCGTGCAGATGCGCAGGCGCGTAAGGTGGCCGAGGCGAACGGCATCGACATCCGCTACTACAACATCATCTATGACGCAGTGGATGAGGTGAAGGCGGCGATGTCCGGCATGCTCGCGCCGGAGAAGCGCGAGACGGTGACGGGTATGGCCGAGGTGCGTCAGGTGATCCGCGTGCCGAAGGTCGGCCTGATCGCGGGTTGTATGATCACGGACGGTTTCGTCAAGCGTTCGTCGTCGGTGCGCGTGATTCGCAACAACGTGGTCATCCATACCGGCGAACTCGACTCGCTCAAGCGCTTCAAGGACGACGTCAAGGAAGTCAAGCAAGGCTTCGAGTGCGGTATGTCGATCAAGAACTTCAACGACATCGTCGAAGGCGACCAGTTCGAAGTGTTCGAGATCACCGAAGTCGCGCGTACGCTGTAATACAGCGACGCCTGCGGGCCGGCCTTCGGGCGGCTCGCTTGCCGCGGTTCGCCGCGGGTTTGCCGATAACGGGCGGGGCAGGCGCTGGCCAGCCCCGCCCGTTTTGTTTTTGTGCGGCCGTGTGTGCGCCGTTATGGACGCAACGCCGCCTGAATGCCTCGTAGATCAAGAGGTGGAACCATCATGCCGAAAAAACGTACCTCCCCGAATCGCAACGTGCAGATCGCGGACCAGATCCAGCGTGATCTGTCTGAGCTGATGCGCGAAGTGAAGGACCCGCGAGTCGGGCTCGTGACGATCCAGAGCGTGGAACTCACGCCCGACTACGCGCACGCCAAGGTCTACTTCACGACCCTCACGGGCGACCCGAAGACCACGCAGGAAGCGCTCAACCACGCCGCCGGCCACCTGCACAACCAGCTCTTCAAGCGCCTGCACATTCATACGGTGCCGACGCTGCATTTCCACTATGACCAGTCGGTCGAGAAGGGTGTCGAGATGTCGCGCCTCATCGACGAGGCGAACGCGACGCGCGCGAAGGACGACTGACGCGGGCAATGACTGCATCATCGAAACAGAATCAGGGCGCGCCGCGACCTGACGCGGCCCGACCTAAGGCGGCCCCACCCAAGGTGCCGCGCCGCCTGCTAGACGGCGTGCTGCTGCTCGACAAGCCCGTTGGCCTCTCCAGCAACGACGCGCTGATTCGCGCGAAGCGGCTTTATCGCGTGAAGAAGGCAGGCCACACCGGCACGCTCGATCCGCTCGCGTCGGGCTTGCTGCCGCTGTGCTTTGGCGAAGCGACCAAGTTTTCGCAGGATCTGCTCGAAGCCGACAAGACGTATGAAGCGACCATGCGCCTCGGCATTCGCACGGCAACGGGCGACGCCGAAGGCGAGGCGGTCGAAACGCGCGAGGTCGCCTGCGACGAAGCCGCAGTGCGTGAAGCGATGGCGCGCTTTCTCGGCGACATCGTGCAGGTGCCGCCCATGTATTCGGCGCTCAAGCGCGACGGCAAGCCGCTCTACGAATACGCGCGTGCGGGGCAGACGGTCGAGCGCGAAGGGCGCGAGGTAAAGATTCTTGCGCTGGAGATGATCGCATGCGCGCTTCCCGAGACGCCTGAGGTCACGTTTCGCGTGACGTGCAGCAAGGGCACGTACGTCCGCACGCTGGCCGAGGATATCGGCGAGGCGCTGGGCTGCGGTGCGCATCTCGTGATGCTGCGGCGTACGGGTGTGGGCGCGCTCACGCTCGAGCATGCGGTGACGCTCGAAGCGCTCACCGCCGCTGACGAGCCCGAGCGCGACACCTGGCTGCAACCTGTCGACGCGCTGCTTTCCACGTTTCCCGCCTTGACGCTCAATGAAGAGGCGGCGCGCCGCTTCATGCACGGCCAGCGCCTGCCGCTCAACGAGCTGGTGCTCGATCGCGCGGCTTGCGAAGCGGCCGAACGCGTGCGTGTGTATGCGGAAGATGGGCGCTTGCTCGGCGTGGCGAAGGCCGCGAACGGCGTGCTTGCGCCGGAGCGGCTGGTCGTGAGCGGCGCGGCCTGAGCGAACTCGAATCGCGCCTCGGGCGCACCAACAAAAACGGCACGCCGGTGAACAACCGGACGTGCCGTTTTGCTATGGACAGCGGCAAGCGCTAACGCATGAGCCTCAATGCGCCGCCGAAGCCGCCGCACCCGCGTCCGCACCGCCTGAACGTTCGGGCCGCGTGATCCAGATGAGCGCGATCAGCACGATGAAAATCACCGAGGAAATCCAGAACAGATCGTTCACACCGAGTTGCGCGGCCTGCTGCGAGAGCATCCGGTCGAAGAGCCCGTGCGCCTGGGAAGGATCGAGACCTGCGCCCTGGAACTGCTGCATCGACTGGTTGAAGACCGGATTGGTCGGCGTTGCCACTTCGGTCAGGCGTGCATGGTGAAACGTCGTGCGGTGATCCCACGCCGTTTCGAAGATCGAGGTGCCGATACCGCCGCACATGATCCGCACGAAGTTCGACAGGCCCGAGGCCGCCGGAATGCGATGGCCCGGCAGACCCGAAAGCGTGATCGACACGAGCGGAATGAAGAGGCCCGCCATGCCGATGCCCTGGATCAGCGTAGGCAGCGTGAGCGCCCAGGTGTCCACGCCCGTGGTGTAGCGCGAACGCATCCAGAAGCACAGCGCGAACACGATGAACGCCGTGGTCGCGATATAGCGCGGGTCGGTGCGCGGCAGGATCTTCCCCGTGATCGGCGAAAGCAGAATCGCGAAGAAGCCCACCGGCGCCATCACGAGACCCGCGTCGGTGGCGGTGTAGCCGATGTCGGTCTGCAGCCACAGCGGCAGTAGCACGAGGTTGCCGAAATACAGGCCGTAGCCCACCGAAAGCGCGATCGTGCCGCCCGTGAAATTGCGCCGCGCGAACAGTGACAGGTCGACCACGGGGTGATCGGCGGTCAGCTCCCATACCACGAAGAAAGCAAATGCGATGATCGCGGTGAGCGCGAGCACGACGACCGTGGTCGACGAGAACCAGTCGAGGTCCTTGCCCTTGTCGAGCATCACCTGCAGCGAGCCCACCCAGATGATGAGCAGCGCGAGACCCACGCCGTCGATCGGCGCCTTCTTCACGACCGAATCGCGGTTGCGGAAGATCGCCCACGTCGCGAACGCGGCCACGATGCCGACCGGGATGTTCACGTAGAAGATCCACGGCCACGAGATGTTGTCGGAGATCCAGCCGCCGAGAATCGGACCGGCCACCGGCGCGATCAGTGTGGTCATCGACCACATCGAGAGCGCCATGGGCGCCTTCGCGCGCGGATAGCTCGCGAGCAGCAGCGTTTGCGAAAGCGGGATCATCGGGCCGGCCACGGCGCCTTGCAGCACGCGCGAGGCGAGCAGGAAGGGTAGCGTGGGCGCGAGCCCGCACAGCCACGACGAGATCACGAACAGGATGATCGACGCCATGAAGAGGCGTACCTGGCCGACACGGTCGGTGAGCCAGCCCGTGAGCGGCACTGAGATCGCGTTGGCCACCGCGAACGAGGTGATGACCCACGTGCCCTGGTCCGACGACACGCCGAGGTCGCCCGAGATCGACGGGATCGACACGTTCGCGATCGAGGTGTCGAGCACGTTCATGAACACCGCGAGCGACACCGCGATCGTGCCGATCACGAGTTGCGCGCCCTGCAGCGGGGGATGCGCGACGGGTTGTTGTGGTGCTGCCATTGCGTCCTTTCCTGTTGACCTGTTGGCGGGCACGCGAAACGAAGCGGCGCGGGCTGAGGATCAGCCCGCGCCGGTGTTTGCGAGTGCTTTTAGCAGGGCTTCAATCAGCCTTTTGCGCCGGCTTTCGCCGCATGAGCGGACGACACCTGCGCCTTGGCGGCTGCGTTGCCGCTCGCGCTGTTGCCCGCGTTGCTGGCTGCCTTGTGCGCATTCGGGCCGGCGTTTTCGGCGATGATGCGCGCGATCTCCGCATCGGCTTCTGCGCCGTACTTGGCGAACACATCGGTCTCGTACACGGTGTTCTGCGCGTTGCCGAGCTGCGTGCCCGAATCGTTGCGGATGTTCACGTCCACCTGCATCGAGAGGCCGATACGCAGCGGATGCTTCTGGAGGTCTTCCGGATCGAGCGAGATACGCACCGGCAGACGCTGCACCACCTTGATCCAGTTACCCGTGGCGTTCTGCGCGGGCAAGAGCGAGAACGCCGAACCCGTGCCCGCCGAGAAGCCCACCACCTTGCCGTGATAGACCACCGACGAGCCATACACGTCGGCCGTCATTTCGACCGCCTGGCCGATGCGCATGTGCTTGAGCTGCACTTCCTTGAAGTTGGCGTCGACCCACAGCGAGTTCAGCGGCACCACCGACATGAGCGGATTGCCCGGCGAGACGCGCTGGCCCACCTGCACCGTGCGCTTGGCCACGTAGCCGGTGACCGGCGCGGGCAGCGTGTTGCGTGCGTTCGCCAGATAGGCGTCGCGCACCTTGGCGGCGGCGGCTTCCACGTTCGGGTGATTGGCAATCGTCGTGTTCGCGGTCAGCGCGCGGTTCGCGGCGAGCTGCTGCTGGGCGGCTTCGAGCGCGGCTTCGGCGCTGCGCACGGCGTCGCGGGCGTGCGAAATCTCTTCCTGCGAGACGGCGCCGGTCTGCGCGACCTGCATGCGGCGGCGCAGGTCGTCCTGCGCGCGCGAGAGGTCGGCCTGGCGAACCGCGACTTGCGCTTCGTACTGGCTGTCGTCGGCGAAGAGGCCGCGCACCTGGCGTACTGTTTGCGCGAGTTGCGCCTCAGTCTGCTCGAGCGTGACGCGCGCGTCGGCCGGGTCGAGCAGCACGAGCGGGTCGCCGACGTTCACGGTTTGGGTGTCGTCCGCTTTCAGTGCGATCACCGTGCCGGTGACCTGCGGCGTGATCTGCACGACGTTGCCGTTCACATAGGCGTCGTCCGTGCTTTCGGTAAAGCGCGCGACGAGGAAGTAGTAGAGGCCGTAGGCAACGGCTGCAATCACGATCACGAGGACAAGCAGCGTCATCATGCGCTTGCGCTTGCCGCTGTTCGCGTTCGGCTGCGGGGCCGCCGGCTGCTGGGGGGTGCTCATGGAAGGATCTCCGGATGCTTGCGTGCTGTTCGTTCAGTTTTTGATGTTCGTGTGCTGCCTGGCGCTCAATTCGGCGTGGGCGCGGCGTTTGCCGCGCTCGTCGATGCCGCCGCGTTCTGCGGCGAGCGCGTACCGCGCCACGGTGCGCCGTTCACGTCGCTTTGGCCGCGTGCTTCGCTGCCGACTTCGGCCGGCGGCGTGAGCCCCGCGCCTTGCGCTTCGAAGCCGCCGCCAAGCGACTTGATGAGCGCCATCTGCTGGTCGCGGCGCTGCGCCTTCAGGTTCGACACCGTCTGCTCCGCAGCGAGGCGGTTCTGGTCGGCGGTGAGCACCTGAAGCTGCTCGGAGAGACCCGCCTTGTAGCGGATCACGGCGAGCTGCCAGGCTTTGGTCGAAGCGTCGAGCGCGCGATCCGCGTCCACGAGCTGCTTGTCGGCCGAGCGGATCGTCGACACGTCGGTCGCCACGTCCTGGAACGCGCCGATGAGCGTCTGGTTGTAGTTCGCCACATCGAGCTCGAAGTCGGCGTAGCGGCCCTTCAGCTGCGCACGCAGCGCGCCCGCGTCGAAGAGCGGCAGATGCACGGCCGGCCCGAACTGCGCCTGCCGGCTCGTGAAGTTCAGGAATTTGCCCCAGCCGAACGCATCGAAGCCGAAACCGGCCGCGAGGTTCACGTCGGGGTAGAACTCGGCCTTGGCTTCCTTGACGTCGTGCATCGCGGCTTCGACTTGCCAGCGCGCGGCGACGATGTCGGGGCGGCGCGCGAGCAGGTCGGCGGGCAGATTGTCGGGCAGCGCGACGTTGGCAACCGGATTGAGCACCGGCTGCGCGATCTGCAGGCCGCGGTCCGGGCCCTTGCCGAGCAGCGCGCCGAGCTGGTAGCGCGTCGTTTCGATCTGGCCGTCGATTTGCGAGAGGTTGGCCTGGCTCGTCGCGATGTTGCCGTTCGCCGTCTGCTTCTCGACGTTGGTGTCGAGCCCCGCCACCACGCGGCCGTTCGTGATCGTGCCGATGGTCTTGCGGTTGTCGATCTCGTGCACGGCGATGGCGCGCAGCTCATAAAGCTGGGCGAGCTGGTTGTACGTGCGCGCGACCGAGGAGGCGAGCGTGATGCGCGCCTGCTGCATGTCCGCCTCGGCGGCGCGCTGCGCGGACACGGCTTGCGCGAGGCGCTGGCGGTTCTTGCCCCAGAGGTCCAGATCCCACGAGGCGCTGGCGAGCACGTTGTTCTCGCTATACCAGGTGCCGCCGTACGGGGGCGGAAAAAGGGCGTTGGCCGAGTACAGCTCGCGGGTCCACGAATAGCTCAGGTTGGCCTTCGGAAAGAGCGCCGAGCGCGAGGTTTCGATGTACGACGAAGCCTTGGCCAGGCGCGCCTGCGCCTGAGCGATGGTCGGGCTGCCTTCGAGCGCCTCGTCGATCAGCTTGGGCAGTTGCGGGTCGCCGAACTGGTTCGCCCAGTCGAGCGAGGGCCACTGGCCGCCTTGCGCCGGAATGCTTTGCGAGCTTTCGAACTGCTGCGGCTGATCGATGGCCTTGTCGCTCTTGATGCCGATGTAGTTCGCGCAACCCGAAAGGGCGAGCGCCGCGACCGCGGCGGCGACCGCCGCCCGGCAGGACAGCGCCCGCACGGCCGGAACTGGCGCAAACTCGGTTTGGGATTTCATTGCTCGTCTCGATGCGTGAGAGTGTGTGGTGATACTGGACGATGCAGCTATTTTCTTGTTCGGCGATTTCAAATTTGCTTGCCCCGTCATCAATTCTCGGGCGAATTCGGGCTCGAATTCTGGCTAGCTTCGCAGCTATTCGAAAGAATCCGTCGCAACATGCTCTTCAGGAAACCGACCTCCTCAGGCGTGAATCCGGCTGAGAGATGCTCCGTGACGCTGCGGAAAATCGCCGGCATGCGCGCGGCGATGGCAAGGCCTTCGGGCGTGAGCGCGAGGCGCACCGCACGGCGGTCTTCGGAGCTGCGCACGCGCTTCAGGAGCCCGCGCTTCTCCAGCCGGTCGACGAGCCGCGTGACGGCGCTCGCGTCGATGCCGTACTCGCGGGCGAGTTCGGCGGCGAGCGTGCATTTGCCGGTCGCCACCATGAACAGGATGCTGGCCTGCTGGCTCGTTACGCCGAGTTCGGCAACGGCGCGCTGGGTGACCATGTTCGACATCGTCGATTTCACCCGCGAGATCAGGTAGCCGACGCTCTCGCCAAGGTCGTAGTCGCGAACTTCGGGCGGGGGCGTGGGAGTCGGATCCGTCATGAGATTCTGCTGCGACTGCAATGGTTGACCAGGCAGGAATTATAGGGGCGGTTAGTTGACGCGGCAAGGTTTATTCTGCCTTTGCCGAGAAACCTTTGCGGAGTAGGGGCTTAATCCGGCCCCGCGGGCATGGGAAAATGCGGGGCCGGCGGCGCGCCGGTTCCGCGGGTTTCTCTCATCGCATGCGTTGCGCGGGTGCGACGCTGGCCAACCCGATCCAGGGTGCTCCCTGATATGCGCGAGATCAATTCATCTGCGCGTGCTATACTTTCAGGTTCCCAAAGTGCGTCATTGCAGCGATGCTGAATTGACCCGCCGGCGATCGTCCAAGACAGTCGTCCGGCGCGGCTCGAAGCGGCGGCCGCGCGCCCTTGCCGGGCCTGCCAGCAGGGCATGCGCGGCGCACTCAACTGTACCCAGGTTCCTATGTCCCGCGCTCTTCGCAACATCGCCATCATTGCCCACGTCGACCACGGCAAGACCACGCTCGTCGACCAGCTCCTCCGTCAGACTGCCACGTTCCGTGACAACCAGCAGGTCGCCGAGCGCGTGATGGACTCGAACGACATCGAAAAAGAGCGTGGTATCACGATTCTTTCGAAGAACTGCGCGGTCGAGTACGAAGGTACCCACATCAACATCGTCGACACCCCGGGTCACGCCGACTTCGGCGGTGAAGTCGAGCGCGTGCTCTCGATGGTCGACTCGGTGCTGCTGCTCGTCGACGCCGTCGAAGGCCCGATGCCGCAAACGCGCTTCGTGACCAAGAAGGCGCTGGCGCTCGGCCTCAAGCCGATCGTCGTCGTCAACAAGATCGACCGTCCGGGCGCGCGTATCGACTGGGTGATCAACCAGACGTTCGACCTTTTCGACAAGCTCGGCGCGACCGAAGAACAGCTCGACTTCCCGGTTGTCTACGCCTCGGGCCTGAACGGCTACGCTTCGCTGTCGCCGGACGCGCGCGAAGGCGACATGCGTCCCCTCTTCGACGCCGTGCTCGAATACGTGCCGGTTCGCGATGCGGATCCGGAAGGCCCGCTGCAGCTCCAGATCACCTCGCTCGACTACTCGACCTATGTCGGCCGTATCGGCGTGGGCCGCATCAAGCGCGGCCGCATCAAGCCGGGTCAGCCGGTGGCGCTGCGCTTCGGCCCGGAAGGCGAGGTGATGAACCGCAAGATCAACCAGGTGCTGTCGTTCAGCGGCCTCGAGCGCGTGCAGGTCGAATCGGCTGAAGCCGGCGACATCGTGCTGATCAACGGTATTGAAGACATCGGCATTGGCGCCACGATCTGCGCGGTCGACACGCCCGAAGCGCTGCCGATGATCACGGTGGACGAGCCGACGCTCACGATGAACTTCCTCGTGAACTCGTCGCCGCTCGCCGGCCGCGAAGGCAAGTTCGTGACGAGCCGCCAGATCCGCGACCGTCTCACGAAGGAACTGAACCACAACGTTGCGCTGCGCGTGAAGGACACGGGCGACGAAACCACGTTCGAGGTCTCGGGCCGTGGCGAGCTGCACCTCACGATCCTGATCGAAAACATGCGCCGCGAAGGTTACGAGCTGGCCGTGTCGCGTCCGCGCGTGGTGCTGCACGAAGTCGACGGCGTGAAGCAGGAGCCGTACGAAATGCTGACCGTGGACGTCGAAGACGCCCACCAGGGCGGTGTGATGGAAGAGCTGGGCCGCCGCAAGGGCGAAATGCTCGACATGGCTTCGGACGGCCGCGGCCGCACGCGTCTTGAGTACCGTATTCCGGCGCGTGGCCTGATCGGCTTCCAGGGCGAGTTCATGACGCTCACGCGCGGCACGGGCCTGATGAGCCACGTGTTCGACGCTTACGGTCCGGTCAAGGACGGTACGCTCGGCGAGCGCCGCAACGGCGTGCTGATCTCGCAGGACGACGGCGCAGCTGTCGCCTACGCACTGTGGAAGCTGCAGGATCGCGGCCGCATGTTCGTGAAGCCGGGCGACGCGCTGTATGAAGGCATGATCATCGGTATCCATAGCCGCGACAACGACCTCGTCGTGAACCCGATCAAGGGCAAGCAGCTCACCAACGTGCGCGCCTCGGGCACCGACGAAGCCGTGCGCCTCGTGCCGCCGATCCAGATGTCGCTCGAATACGCAGTGGAATTCATCGACGACGACGAACTCGTGGAAGTCACGCCGCAGTCGATCCGTCTGCGCAAGCGTCACCTGAAGGAACACGAGCGTCGCCGCGCGAGCCGCGAAGGCGCTGCCGAGTAATTTGCAGGTTTATTGCTTTTTTGCCGCACTGCAATGCAAACAGACTCACAGAAAAGCCGCCGCTTGATGGGCGGCTTTTTTGCGTCTGGCGGGGATTGCATTGCGCTGCGGGAAGAGAGCATTGCGAATGCCGCAAGAGCCCATATAAATAGGGTTCCCGCGTGGTGTTCGGTCGCATTGCATCCTGTGGCGAGATGCGCATATGCGCTATACTCCGCGGATGCATGATTTAGGTCCTTCCAAGCAGACTTGATTCGCAATCCGCTAAACGGTCAGGCCGTGGCGCGGAAGGTTGAGTAACCCGCTATTTCTCGAGAAACTCGAAGAAAGGTGAGCGTAAATGTCGGAAACGATGAAGCAATTCCAGCTGAACTCCTATTTGTTCGGCGGCAATGCTCCGTATGTCGAAGAGCTATACGAAGCATATCTTGACAACCCTGCGTCCGTTCCGGACCAATGGCGTGAATACTTCGACGCACTGCAAAACGTGCCGTCGTCGAGTGGCACGACCGACAACGACATCGCCCACGGGCCGATCGTCGAGTCGTTTGCCCAGCGCGCAAAAGCCAATGCATTCGTCCCCAAGGGTGGCGGCGAAGACCTCGCAACGGCTCGCAAGCAAGTCTACGTTCAGTCCCTCATCGGCGCATATCGCTTCCTGGGCTCGCAGTGGGCCAATCTGGATCCGCTGAAGCGTCGCGAGCGCCCGCCTATTCCCGAACTCGAACCTGCGTTCTACGACTTCACCGAAGCCGACATGGACCAGACGTTCAGCGCCACGAACCTGTATTTCGGGTTTGAGCGCGCGACGCTGCGCGAGATCGTCAAGGCGCTGCGCGACACGTACTGCGGCACGATCGGCGCCGAGTACATGTACATCAGCGATCCTGAACAAAAGCGCTGGTGGAAGGAGCGTCTCGAGTCGATCCGCTCGACGCCGAGCTTCTCGAACGACAAGAAGAAGCACATCCTGCAGCGCCTGACGGCCGCCGAAGGCCTCGAGCGCTTCCTGCACACCAAGTACGTCGGCCAGAAGCGCTTCTCGCTCGAAGGCGGCGAGTCCTTCATCGCCGCGATGGACGAAGTCGTCCGTCACGCCGGCGCGAAGGGCGTGCAGGAAATCGTCATCGGCATGGCCCACCGTGGCCGTCTGAACGTGCTGGTCAATACGCTCGGCAAGATGCCGGCCGACCTGTTCGCCGAATTCGAAGGCAAGCACGTCGACGACCTGCCGGCTGGCGACGTGAAGTACCACAAGGGCTTCTCGTCGGACGTCGCAACCGAAGGCGGCCCGGTCCACCTGTCGCTCGCGTTCAACCCGTCGCACCTCGAAATCGTCAACCCGGTGGTCGAGGGTTCGGCGAAGGCCCGTATGGATCGCCGCGGCGATGCAGACGGCCTGCAGGTGCTGCCGGTGCAGATCCACGGCGACGCGGCCTTCGCAGGCCAGGGCGTCGTGATGGAAACGCTGAACCTCGCGCAAACGCGCGGTTACGGCACGCACGGCACGCTGCACATCGTCATCAACAACCAGATCGGCTTCACGACCTCGGACCCGCGCGACGCGCGTTCGACGCTGTACTGTACCGACGTGGTCAAGATGATCGAAGCGCCGGTGCTGCACGTGAACGGCGACGATCCGGAAGCGGTCGTGCTGGCGATCCAGCTCGCGGTCGATTTCCGCATGCAGTACCACAAGGATGTCGTGGTCGACATCATCTGCTTCCGCAAGCTCGGCCACAACGAGCAGGACACGCCGGCTGTCACGCAGCCGCTGATGTACAAGACGATCGCGAAGCACCCGGGCACCCGTGCGCTGTACGCCGAGAAGCTCGTGCAGCAGGGCGTGATCACGGCGGAAGACGGCGACAACTACGTCAAGGCCTACCGCGCCGCGATGGACGAAGGCCACCACACGGTCGACCCCGTGCTCTCGAACTACAAGAGCAAGTACGCGGTGGACTGGGTTCCGTTCCTGAACCGCAAGTGGACCGACGCTGCCGACACGGCAGTGCCGCTCGCCGAACTCAAGCGTCTGGCTGAGCGCATCACCACGATCCCCGAGAACTTCAAGGTTCACCCGCTGGTCGAGCGCGTCATCAACGACCGCCGCGCGATGGGCAAGGGCGAAGCGAAGCTCGACTGGGGCATGGGCGAACACCTCGCGTTCGCGTCGCTGGTCGCTTCGGGCTACGCAGTGCGCCTGACGGGCCAGGACTCGGGCCGCGGCACGTTCACGCACCGCCACGCCGTTCTGCACGACCAGAACCGCGAGCGTTGGGACGATGGCACGTACGTGCCGCTGCAAAACATCGGCGAGAACCAGGCGCAGTTCACGGTGATCGACTCGGTGCTGTCGGAAGAGGCCGTGCTCGGCTTCGAATACGGCTACTCGACCGCTGAGCCGAACACGCTCGTCGCGTGGGAAGGCCAGTTCGGCGACTTCGTCAACGGTGCGCAGGTCGTGATCGACCAATTCATCTCGTCGGGCGAAGTGAAGTGGGGCCGCGTTTCGGGTCTCACGATGCTGCTGCCGCACGGCTACGAAGG
Organism: Paraburkholderia sp. J11-2; assembly: GCF_905220185.1. Taxonomy (NCBI): domain Bacteria; kingdom Pseudomonadati; phylum Pseudomonadota; class Betaproteobacteria; order Burkholderiales; family Burkholderiaceae; genus Paraburkholderia; species Paraburkholderia sp. J11-2. The sequence goes on from NZ_CAJMYY010000018.1 coordinate 92,147, forward strand.
CCAGGGTCCGGAGCACTCGTCGGCGCGTATCGAGCGTTTCCTGCAGCTGTGCGCCGAGCACAACATGCAGGTCGTTCAGCCGACCACGCCGGCTCAGATCTTCCACGTGCTGCGCCGCCAGATGATCCGCCTGTTCCGCAAGCCGCTCATCATCTTCACGCCGAAGTCGCTGCTGCGTCACAAGGAAGCTGTGTCGGATCTGTCCGAACTCGCGAAGGGCACGTTCCAGCCGGTCATCGGCGAAGTGGACGAAAGCATCGACGCGAAGAAGGTCAAGCGCGTGGTGGCCTGCTCGGGCCGCGTGTACTTCGACCTCGTCGCGCACCGCCGCGAAGCGAAGGCGAACGACGTCGCGATCATCCGTATCGAACAGCTCTATCCGTTCGCGCACAAGCAGTTCGAAGCGGAGCTGAAGAAGTACGACAACGCGACCGAAGTGGTGTGGGTGCAGGACGAGCCGCAGAATCAGGGCCCGTGGTTCTACATCGAGCACCACCTGAAGGAAGGCATGAAGGAAGGCATGAAGCTCGCGTACAGCGGCCGTCCTGCTTCCGCATCGCCGGCTGTTGGCTACTACGCGAAGCACTACGAGCAGCAGAAGACGCTGATCGAAGGTGCATTCGGCCGCCTGAAGGGCGCGCAGGTCGCGAAGTAAGCACTAGAGCAACCGAACCGGGAAAGCGTGTGAATTCAAGGCACGCTTTCCCGCGCTCAAGTGCGCGACCCGGTTCGTCATACGGGGATGTCCCCGAAAAAGTATTCAGGAAAATCACATGGCTATCGTAGAAGTGAAGGTCCCGCAGTTTTCGGAGTCGGTGTCGGAAGGCACGATGCTGCAGTGGAAGAAGAAGCCGGGCGAAGCGATCGCTCAGGACGAAGTCGTCATCGAGATCGAAACCGATAAAGTCGTGCTCGAAGTGCCCGCGCCGGCAGCCGGCGTGCTGGCCGAGATCCTCGTTGGCGACGGCGCAACCGTCGAGAGCGAACAGGTGATCGCAAAGATCGACACGGAAGCCAAGGCTGGCGCCGCTGCAGCGCCCGCAGCCGCTGCCGCTCCGGCTGCTGCCGCGGCTCCCGCAGCCGCACCGGCTGCTGCTGTCGCCGCATCGACGGCCAGCAGCACCGTGGCATCGCCCGCAGCGTCGAAGCTGATGGCGGAAAAGGGTCTGTCGGGCGGCGACGTCGCCGGCACGGGCCGTGACGGCCGCATCACGAAGCAAGACGTGCTCGGCGCTGGCGCACCGAAGGCCGCTCCGGCCGCTGCACCGGCTGCCAAATCCGCTGCTGCTGCGAAGCCCTCGCTGCCGCAAGTCAACGCACCGGCATCGGCTGCGAACTGGCTCAACGACCGCCCGGAACAGCGCGTGCCGATGTCGCGTCTGCGTGCGCGTATCGCCGAGCGTCTGCTCGAGTCGCAGCAAACCAACGCCATCCTCACGACGTTCAACGAAGTGAACATGGCGCCGGTCATGGACCTGCGCAACAAGTACAAGGACAAGTTCGAGAAGGAACACGGCGTGAAGCTCGGCTTCATGTCGTTCTTCGTGAAGGCTGCGGTTCACGCCCTCAAGAAGTTCCCGCTCGTCAACGCGTCGATCGACGGCAACGACATCGTCTACCACGGCTACTTCGACATCGGTATCGCTGTCGGCTCGCCGCGTGGTCTGGTGGTGCCCATCCTGCGTAACGCAGACCAGATGAGCCTCGCCGACATCGAGAAGAAGATCGCCGAATTCGGCCAGAAAGCCAAGGACGGCAAGCTGTCGATCGAAGAAATGACGGGTGGTACGTTCTCGATCTCGAACGGCGGTGTGTTCGGCTCGATGCTCTCGACCCCGATCATCAACCCGCCGCAGTCGGCGATCCTCGGCGTGCACGCCACGAAGGAACGCGCTGTGGTCGAGAACGGCCAGATCGTGATCCGCCCGATGAACTACCTCGCGATGTCGTACGACCACCGCATCATCGACGGCCGCGAAGCCGTCCTGTCGCTGGTCGCAATGAAGGACGCGCTGGAAGATCCGGCTCGTCTGCTGCTCGACCTGTAATTCGCGTTGTAGCGCGAGCCAGGGCTCACGTCCTGCTCGCGCATCCAGTCTCACACTGAGCGCCTCGCGCGCGGTTTCCGGAAGCCGGACACCGCGCTTGGCGCTCACGTCTCGAAAGGATGACCATGTCCAAAGAATTTGACGTCGTCGTGATCGGCGCCGGCCCCGGCGGCTATATCGCGGCGATCCGCGCCGCCCAGCTCGGCAAGTCGGTTGCGTGTATCGAAAAATGGAAGAACCCGGCCGGCGCGCTGAAGCTCGGCGGCACGTGCCTGAACGTCGGCTGCATTCCGTCGAAGGCGCTGCTCGCCTCGTCGGAAGAGTTCGAGAACGCCCAGCATCACCTCGTTGACCACGGCATCAGCGTGGGCGACGTGAAGATCGACGTCGCGAAGATGCTCGCCCGCAAGGAAGGCATCGTCGAGAAGATGACGAAGGGTATCGAGTTCCTGTTCCGCAAGAACAAGATCACGTGGCTCAAGGGCCACGGCAAGTTCACCGGCAAGACCGACGCCGGCGTGCAGATCGAAGTGAGCGGCGAAGGCGAAACCGAAGTCGTCACGGCGAAGAACGTGATCATCGCGACGGGCTCGAAGGCGCGTCATCTGCCGGGCATCCCGGTCGACAACAAGATCGTCGCCGACAACGAAGGCGCGCTCTCGTTCGACACCGTGCCGAAGAAGCTGGCCGTGATCGGCGCCGGCGTGATCGGTCTGGAGCTGGGCTCGGTGTGGCGTCGTCTGGGCGCGGAAGTGACCGTGCTCGAAGCGCTGCCGGAATTCCTCGGCGCGGCTGACGTTGCGCTCTCGAAGGAAGCCGCCAAGCTCTTCAAGAAGCAGGGTCTCGACATTCACGTTGGCGTGAAGGTCGGTGAAGTGAAGGCGACGGACAAGAATGTCACGATCAACTACACGGACAAGGACGGCAACGCGCAAGTGCTCGAAGCCGACCGCCTGATCGTGTCGGTTGGCCGCGTGCCGAACACCGATAACCTCGGTCTCGAAGCGATCGGCCTGAAGGCCAACGAGCGCGGCTTCATCGACGTGGACGACCACTGCGCCACGAGCGTGCCGAACGTCTACGCGATCGGCGACGTGGTGCGCGGCCCGATGCTCGCGCACAAGGCCGAAGACGAAGGCGTGCTGGTGGCCGAGATCATCGACGGCCAGAAGCCGCATATCGACTACAACTGCATTCCGTGGGTGATCTACACGGAACCGGAAATCGCATGGGTCGGCAAGACGGAGCAGCAGCTCAAGGCCGAAGGCCGCGACATCAAGACGGGCCAGTTCCCGTTCATGGCGAACGGCCGCGCGCTTGGCATCAACAAGGCCGACGGCTTCGTGAAGATGATCGCCGACGCCAAGACCGACGAGCTGCTCGGCGTGCACATCATCTCGGCCAACGCATCGGACCTGATCGCGGAAGCCGTGGTGGCGATGGAATTCAAGGCTGCCGCCGAAGACATTGGCCGCATCTGCCATCCGCACCCGTCGTTGTCTGAAGTCATGCGCGAAGCAGCACTCGCGACTGACAAGCGCGCGCTCAACATGTAAGAGCGCCAGGGGCAGGGCGGCCGGCTTTTTTGGCCGCCCTGCCTCGATGTACCAGCATCACGTACGGAGGCGGGTGGGCGTTTGCCCTCCCGCCTTTCCTCATTTGCGGCCCACAAAATGAACGTCACCGAATACTACGAAAACGAACTGCAGAAGCGGGGATACAAGCCCGATACGGCGCAACGCGCCGCGATCGACCGGCTGCAGCGGTGCTACGACGAGTGGGCGGCATACAAGTCGCGGCGTTCGAACGCGCTCAAGAAGTTTCTGATTCACCCGGACCTGCCACGCGGCGTGTACATGTGGGGCGGTGTCGGGCGTGGCAAGAGCTTCCTGATGGACAGCTTCTATGCGGTGGTGCCGCTGCAGCGCAAGACGCGTCTGCACTTTCACGAATTCATGCGCGAGGTGCACCGCGAGCTCGAAGAGCTCAAGGGCCAGGCCGATCCGCTCGACGAACTCGCGCGCCGCATTGCGAAGCGTTATCGCCTGATCTGCTTCGACGAATTCCACGTCTCGGACATCGCCGATGCGATGATCCTCTACCGTCTGCTCGACCGCCTCTTTGAGAACGGCGTGCAGTTCGTGATGACGTCCAACTACGATCCCGATCTGCTCTATCCCGATGGCCTGCATCGCGACCGCATGCTGCCCGCGATCGAGCTGATCAAGAGCAAGCTCGACGTGCTCAACGTCGACGCGGGCGTCGACTATCGGCAGCGCACGCTGGCGCAGGTCGAGGTCTATCACACGCCGCTCGGCGCGGCTGCCGACAAGGCGTTGCGCCACTCGTTCGCAGAGCTTGCTGCCGTGCCCGACGAAAGCCCGCTACTGCGCATCGAGAAGCGCGAACTCAAGGCGTTGCGCAAGGCCGACGGCGTGGTGTGGTTCGATTTCGCGACGCTGTGCGGCGGTCCGCGCTCGCAGAACGATTATCTGGAACTGGCGAGCCGCTTTCACGCCGTGATCCTCTCAGGCGTCCCGCAGATGACGCCGCGCATGCAGTCCGAAGCGCGCCGCTTTACGTGGCTCATCGACGTGTTCTACGACCACAAGGTCAAGCTGTTGATGTCGGCCGCCGTGCCGCCCGAAGAACTCTACGTGGAAGGCCCGATGGCCAACGAGTTCACGCGCACGGTGTCGCGTATCGTCGAAATGCAGTCGAAGGAATATCTCGAAACGCCGCGCCGCATTGTCGATACGGCGCTGACCTGACGGCACGGCGCCCGCACCGCGCGTGCGGGTTGTGGGCGCATGCGCGGCGACACACTGGCATCAGGCCAGTCTCGAAATAGCGCTGCGGCACCTTTTTCAAGATTCGGACTCGTCTGATAGGGACGGCGAGGGCGAGTGGATATCGTTTGTCGGTACAGCTTCTGACAAAGGACTCTCCATGACCCCGCATCGCGATATTACCGACGAAGAATGGCAGCGCGTGATGCTGCTCCTGCCCGAACTGCGCCCGCGCACCGAATTGCGCGGCCGGCCGCTTGCCAACACGCGCTCGGTGCTCAACGGCGTACTGTGGATCATGTATAGCGGCGCGACCTGGTCGGCCATGCCGCGCCGCTACCCTTCGTATCAAACCTGCCATCGCCGCTTCAAGACCTGGCACGACAATGGCGTGCTCAAGCGCGTGATGGGCGAATTGTTCGGCGAAGAGGGCGTGACGTTGTGCGACACCATCGAAACGCGCATGCGCAAGCACGTGAGTCGCGCCGAAAAAGCGGCGCGCAGGCAGGAAGCGGCACGCAACACGCCGCGCAATTCGCCGTTCGTACCGGTGGCGCCCGCGTCCGCGCCATCGCAGCCATTCAACTATCGCTCTGTGTATCGTCACACGGCGTAACGCCAGCGCGTATCAAACTCCGGCCGAAGCGGCGCATGTGCCCGCTTCGGCCGGTTTCGTCTCTCAGGTTCCCTTGCGGTTTGCGCGCCGGTTCTTAGCTCAATCCGTTCACTGCTGGCGCACCCACGTTTGCGAGCGGCCAAGCAGCGAAATGCCCAAATAGCCACGCACGACGAGTTTCTGGCCACCGTCTTCCGTATGCATCTTGCAGCGGTAGATCTTGCCGTTCTCGGGGTCGAGAATGTGGCCGCCGTCATAACCTTCGTCGGTTTTCTTCATGCTGTCGATGATCGTCATGCCGAGGATCAACTGGTCCTTGCGTGCGTCGGTGCAGGCCGTGCAGCGCCGGTCGGGCTGGTCATTCGCGCTGAGTCCCTTGATGACCTTGCCACTTAGATCACCGTTGGCGTCGGCGCTGATCTGCACGAGCGCCTTCGGTTGGCCGGTGTGATCGTCGATCGTCTGCCAGACGCCGACAGGCGTGTCGCTCTGCGCGTGCGCGGCGAGCGCGCTGCACAGCAGTGCGCTCGCAAGCGCGACACGGCGCGCCGTGCGTCCCATGAATCGGCTCATGTCTTCCTCCACTGATGTTGTTTGTCATGTCGATGCTGCCCATGCGGCGCGACTGGCACGCCGCAAGGTGAGGGCAGGATACTGGAAAGGATCGCGCGCGTTTGAGAGAAGGCACTCTAGTTTGTCCGGCTGCGGGGCGCCGCATCCGGTCGACAACCGGTTGGCGGCTAAACGTGCCGTTTGCGTCGGGGGCACAGCGCCCGCCGTTCGCGAGACATGATCGAACGCACTTTCCGCTCTGTGTGGCGCTGGACCAAAACGGCCGTCGGCGCAAGGACACCGCACAATTCCTCGGAATTTCTCGCAAAGTGTTGTGGGAAAAGATACGTAATCGGCAAATTTTCTACGAGCGACCCGAAACACGTGAAAGTGAGTAATAATTGTGCCGATTTGTAAAAATTAGAACTGTTCAAAGCAGGTACTACATGGACTACAAGTGGAGAGTTCGTCGCACCGCCTTGGCGGTGCTGGTGTTAGTCGGGGGTATCGGTACGGGCTGCGCACAGACGCCGCCTGACAATCCAGCAGTAGCGGCGCCCGTAGCACAGACCACCGCCGCACCCGCAGTGCAGGACGAGCAGGTAGCAACCGCTGCGTTGCCTACGGCAGCGAGCGTAGCGACCCAGCCAGGCGTACTCACGCCGGATGAAGCGAAGCAGAACGCCGCAGGCAACGTTGCCGAACTGCAGCAGATGCTGCGAGGTTCGGATCTCGCCGAGTTGCGTACGACGTACAACGGCTCGTATGGCGCGAGCTTGCTGTTTTACGGCAAGGAAATGACGTACTACGTCACGCTGTTCCAGAACAAGACGTTCTGGCGCGTGATCAAGACGAGCGACGAGACGCGTGCTGAAGCGATCTATCGCGACTTCGCGATGAAGTCGGGGCAGCTTGCCGAAGTGGAAATCCGCCGCACGCGCCTTGAAGCGCAGAAGGCGTTCACGGACCGCATGATCGCGCTCACGCAGGATCATGCGAACCGGCTCCAGGCGGATCTGGCCATCGCGCGCGAACAGCAGGCACTCGTCGCGGACCAGCAGAAGCAGGGCCGCGATCAGGCGAACGCGTTGCAGGCGCAGAAGACGGCCGCCCAGGCGCAACTGCGCACGGTGCAGCGTCAGGTGCGCGAGTTGCAGCAACAGGTTGAAGGCGGTTTGCCGATCCGCTGATCAACAGTACGCGGTATGGCCTGGGCGCCTGTTTGCGTCCAGCCTTGCGAGACTGCAGATGCGACACGCAAAAGGCGGAGCGCCAATGGCGCTCCGCCTTTTTTCATGCTGCGACCGTGCCGGGCGCGCTCAGTGCTTGCCGTGGCGATGCGTGTCGCGGCCCTTGTGGGATTCGTCTGCGGAATGCGGCTTGGGTTGCGAGCGGGTGGGCGTAGGGTCCACGGCGATCGGATCGCTCGCGGGGAAGGTTTCGTCGAGTGCTTCGTCGAGCGGGTCTTCCTGCGAGGGCTGCGGGGCTTTCGGCTTGGATGCGCTCATGGCGGTCTCCCTGGCGATAGGCGTCATGTTCAGAATAACGCAAAGCCAGGATCGTGACCGTGAGCGACGACCGCCAGGCCGATTCGAGGCGCAGAACGAGGCGCAGAAGCGCAACTGCGTTGAACTCGACGAAGCGCGCGCAAAAGAGCGGGCGCGCCGTGGCGCGCCCGTACTGTTCTGAAAAACTGCGCGGCGTGCAGCCAGCGCGCAGCGGCTTAGCTGTTGCCCGAGCCTTCGCCGCCGTTGCCGCCGTTATTCACCGCGCCGTAGAGGCGGCGGCGGCGCGTGACGACGACCGGGCCGTCCTGGGACGCACGGTCGTTGCCCGGTGCACCCGAGGGTGCACCGGACGGCGCCGACCAGTTTTCGCGCGGCTCGCGCGATTCACGCGGTTCTCGTTGTTCACGCGGACCATGGCCGCCATGGCTGCCGTGCGGGCCGCGGCTCGTATGCTCGCCGTGCGAGCTGCGAGCGCCGCCCGGGCGCGGACCCGGCCGGGTGCCGGTGTCGAGCTGGATGGTCGAAATGGCGCGCTTGTAGATGCCTTGCAGGCCAACGGGCGTGCGCAGCATCACCAGGTACTGATCGAACGACTCGATGCATCCGGTCAGGCGAATGCCGTTGACCAGATAGATTTCGACGCGCTTTCTTTCCTTACGCGCGGCGTTCATGAAGTCGTTTTGCGGGTGCGATTCTGCGGAAGGCATGGACTAGATTTGGCCAGGCGGCGCAATGCCGCAATCAGTTGGAAACGTTTGCTCGCCGCGATTCTACCTTGTGTCGGCGAAGCGCGCGTGCGGGGAATAAGCTTACTGCAGAACTATACCGGCTCGCGGCCGCAACCGCAGATTGACGAAAAATGCATCGCTGCGTCCCTTGTCGTCGGCCGCTGGGAAGCGAGCGCCCGGATGACAGGTTGCAATGTTCAGCGACAGTGGTTTTCGAGGGCGAGACCTGCTGACGATATGTCACTCGTGTTGTCAGACCCGTGACGTTTCGACGCGCATGCGCTCACCCTCACAGCGTAGTCCATGACGGCCGGCCATGCTCGACCGATTCGCGGCCGGCTTGAAGCTTGGTACCGCGGCGCATCGCTCGCCTGCACGACGCATGTCGATCCGCTTGCGACGATTCTCGCGGTGCGCGAGGGCTGCGTTCCGTGCGGCGGCGCACGTCGGAGCGCCGTATTGGCACTTTATTGGCACCTGGTCGGCCGTGGATGGCGGGCGCGGCGGCGCACGAAAAGCGAAATCGCTGCTTGCGCGGAATAAGCGCACCGGCTGCAACGTTTTACGCGATATCGGCGATGGACCTCAATGGAGGGGATCATGGAGCGGTTTCGCAAAATTCTTGCGTATGTCGTCTGGGCGGCGCTGGCCGGCGTTGCGGGTGCAGGCCTGACTGCTTGTGGCGACATGAATCCGGGCGGGGCGTCGTCGACCAGCTCGGGCGGTTCGTCGGGCGGTGGCTACTGAGCGGCGTGCGGCGTGTTGCTTCAACCGTCGCCGGAGTTCGAGGCACAGGTCGTGGCGCAACTCGCGCCGATGCGACGCTACGCGCGCGCCCTGACCGGCGACGCCGCGTGGGCTGACGACCTCGTGCAGGACGCCGCGGAGCGCGCGCTCTCGCGCTGGACTTCGTTTCGCCCGCAAAGCAATCTGCGCGCGTGGCTGTTCACGATCCTGCGCCATCTCTACATCGACCAGTTGCGCGGCCGGCGCGAGATCGCAGTAGACGACGAAGCCGCGCCGTGGCGCACGCTCGAAGCGCCGCACGGCGAAGTGGATGGTCTCGTGCTGCGCGATCTGCAGCGGGCGCTCTATGCCTTGCCGGCGGCGCAGCGCGAGGTGCTGCTGCTCGTGTGTGTGGAGGAGTTGAGCTACAGCGAGGCGTCGGCGGTGCTCGGGGTGCCGGCAGGCACGGTGATGTCGCGCCTCTCGCGGGCGCGCGAGCATCTGCGCGCGTTGCTCGATACGGGCCCGGTGCAGGATCCGGGCCGCGAGTCGGCGCAACGCGCGGCGCCGCTCAGGGTGGTGGGGACGCTACGATGAATGACGACGATCTCGGCCACGAACGCGATGGCGCGCCGCCTGGTGCCCCTGACAGCGGCGCTGAAGAGGATCTTGCGATGCTGGGCGCTTTCGTCGACGGCGAACTGCCCGCGGGCGAGCGCGAAGCGCTGCAGGCGCACCTCGCGAACGATCCGCGCGCGGCGGCGCGTGTCGCGGCCTGGCGCGCGCAGAAGGCCGCGCTGAAGGCCTTGTGCGAAGGCTCGCGCGTGTCTGGCGAGGGTGAGGTGCCCGGTGCCGACGCCGCCGCCGCCACGCCTGCCGTGCTCGTGCTGCGTCCGCGCGTGCCGTGGTGGTGGCGCGCGGGTATCGCGGCGGCGTGGGTGGCCGTGGGCGCAGGGCTCTCGGTGACGGCCGCCCTGGTCGTGCCGCAGTTCGCGGGTCTCGCGCCAGAACGGGTCGCCGATTCGGCGCCGGGGGCCGTGCGCCGCGAAACGCCCGAAGCGTTCGCGCGCCGCGCCGACATTGCCTATGCCGTCTATTCGCCGGAGCAGCGGCATCCCGTGGAAGTGGGTGCCGCCGACGAGGCGCATCTCGTCGCGTGGCTCTCGAAGCGCCTCGGCAAGCCGCTTTCGGTGCCGTCGCTCGCGGAGTATGGTTATACGCTCGTAGGCGGACGTCTGTTGCCCGGCAACACGGGTCCGGCGGCGCAGTTCATGTACGAGAACGATGCGGGTGAGCGCCTCACGCTCTACGTGGCCGGTTCGGCCGCGGAGCGTGACCCCGTGCGTCTCTTGCGCGACGGCAATCGCCGCACGTTCTACTGGAGCACCGAACGCACGGGCTATGCGCTTTCGGGGCCGCAGACAGAACCGAAGCTGCACGAGATCGCGCTGGAGGTCTGCGGCGCGCTGGGCGGCAAGCCCGGGCAGTGGTGACAATGGTTTCGATGAGCGACGTTAGCGGAGCGGGCCGATGAACGACGCCAGCAGAGCGGGCCGATGAGCGACGCCGCGCCGACCTTGCCACCCGGCATCGACGAGGCCCGTTTCGCGCGTGCGCTCGCCGCGTTCGAAGGCATTGTCGGGGCGCCGAACGTCTGCCGCGGCGGCGCCTCGCTCGAGCCGTATTTCGACCCGTTCGTGCCGGTTGCCGATGCCCATGCCTTCGCGCCGTCGGCCGCGATCCTCCCCGCGAATGTCGAAGAGATCCGCGCGATCCTGCGCGTGGCGAACGAAACGCGCGTGCCGCTCTGGACCGTTTCCACGGGACGCAACTTCGCCTATGGCGGCGCCGCACCGCGCCTGGCGGGCTCGGTCGTGCTCGACCTGCAGCGCCTGAACCGCATTCTCGAAGTCGACGAGCGTCTCGCGTGGGCGCGCGTCGAGCCTGGCGTGAGTTACTTCGATCTGCATGCGCACCTGCGTGAGCAGCATCTGCGCCTGTGGGTCGATCCGCCCGCAGCGGGCTGGGGCAGCGTGGTGGGCAACACGCTCGAGCGCGGCTTCGGCACGACCGCCTACGGCGACCACGCCGCGTCGCAGTGCGGCATGGAAGTCGTGCTCGCCAACGGCGACGTGGTACGCACCGGCATGGGGGCGATCGAAAACGGCACGGCGTGGCAACTTTACAGGCCGGGCTACGGGCCGTCGTTCGACGCGCTCTTCACGCAGTCGAACTACGGCGTCGTCACGAAGATGGGACTCTGGCTCATGCCGGCGCCGCAGGCGTTCGTGATTGGCGAGATCCAGTTTGCGCGCGAGGACGATCTCGGCGTGCTCGTCGATACGCTGCGCGCACTGCAGCTCGGCGGCACGATACGGCAGCACGCCGCGATCGAAGGCGCAATCCGGCGTGCCGCGAGCCTTGCGCCACGCTCGCGCTGGTACGAAGGCGAGGGCGCGATGCCCGAGGCCGCTGTCGCCGCCATGCAGCGCGACTTGGGCGTCGGCCGCTGGAATTTGCACTACGCGCTTTATGGCGCGCCCGAGGTAATCGACATGGAGCGGCGCATTGTCGAGCGTGCGTTCGCTGGTGTACCTGGCGTGCGTTTTTCTGCGCGGCGCTATGTGGAAGGCGAAGAACCGCAGGGTGGCGCGGATCGCAATCTCGCGGGCATTCCGGCGATGAGCGCGTTTCGCATGCTCGACTGGCGCGGCGGCGAGGGCGCGCATGTGGACTTCTCGCCGCTATGTCCCGCCGACGGCCGCGACGCGCTGCGCCAGTATGCGCTCGTCAAGGCGCGCGCGGCCGAGTACGGTTTCGATTACTACGGCGGTTTCACCGCGGCGGGGCGCTATCTGCATCATGTATTCGCGGCGATCTTCGCGCGCGAGCGCCGTGACGACGCGGCGCGCGCGGGTGACCTGCTACGCGCGCTGATGAGCGACGCGGGCGCGGCCGGCTACGGCGTATACCGTTCGCATCTGCTCTACATGGATTACGCCGCGGCGCAGTACGCGTTTAACGACGGCGCGCTGTTGCGGCTCGCGCAAACCGTGAAGGATGCGCTCGATCCACAGGGCGTGCTCTCGCCGGGCAAGCAGGGCGTCTGGCCCGCGGCGTGGCGCGCGCAACGCGGCTATACGTGATCGATTCACTTCAGGACTGCGTAGCGATCGGCAGGAGGGCGCACGGAGGGCTAGATGGACAGGCGGGCTTTTCTCTGCGATGTAGGTGCCGTGGCATTAGGCGCGGCTTGGCAGACGCAAGCGCTGCGGGTTGCGTTGGGCGAACGCGCGCCTCGTGCGAGTGCGGCGTTGAATTCGGCAAATGGCGTGGTGTTCGACCCGGCGCTCGCGCGAGGACGCGCGCTCGCGCAAGAAGCGGCGTGCGCGGGATGCGTTGCGTGGGCCATCGGCGACCATGGCGGCGGTGTGACGGACGACGACATCGGCACCCTGTGGCACGCGCGGATCGCGCGGCGGCTCGAGCCCGGCGCAGCCTTGATAGGCGCGTTGCGCCCCTCGGATCGCTTCGTGCTTGAGCGCCTCGCAAACGCGCGCGGGGTGATGTTTCGCAACGCTGCCTGGTAGACCTTATCGTTTCGTGGCGCTCCTTCTTCAGCGTCTCGTATCTAAGGGGTCTTCGCGGTTTTCGCGATTTCCTCGTCGCGCAACTGGCGGCGCAGGATCTTGCCGATGGTCGATTGCGGCAGCGACTCGCGGAACTCCACGATGCGCGGCACCTTGTAGCCCGTAAGCTGCTGGCGGCAGAACTGGATCAGCGCGTCTTCCGTGAGGGCGGGGTCGCGCTTCACGACGAATACCTTCACGCGCTCGCCCTGCACCGGATCGGGCACGCCGATTGCCGCCACCTCGCGCACGCCGGGATGCATTGCCAGCACGTCCTCGATCTCGTTCGGATACACGTTGAACCCCGACACGAGAATCATGTCCTTCTTGCGGTCGACGAGGCGGATATAGCCGCGCGCATCCATCACGCCGATGTCGCCGGTCGTGAGCCATCCATCGGCAAACACCTTTGCCGTTTCGTCCGGGCGATTCCAGTAGCCCTTCATCACTTGCGGGCCCCTCACGCAGAGCTCGCCGGGTTCGCCGATGCCGGCCCACGTGCCGTCGTCCTTGCGAAAGCGCACCTGCGTGGAAGGTGCGGGCAGCCCGATGGAGCCTTCCGGATGCGCCTGGCCCGCGTCCAGGCGTTCGACATCGACGGGATTCATCGAGACGATCGGCGAGCATTCGGTGAGCCCATAGCCTTCCACGACTGACTTGCCCGTCACGGCCCGGAAGCGGTCGGCGATGGCTTTCTGCATGGCCATGCCGCCCGCCATCGCGAGCTTGAGGCCCGAGAAGTCGCGCTCGCGGAACTCCGCGTTATCGAGCAGTGCGCTATAGAGCGTGTTGACCGCGCTGATGCAACTGAACGTCTCGTGTCGCAGCACCTTCATGACGCGCTTGATGTCGCGCGGATTGGCGATCAGGATGTTGCGGCCGCCGAGCGCGAGGAAGATCAGCGCATTGATGGTGAGCGAATAGATGTGATAGAGCGGCAACGGTGTGAGCACCGTCTCGGCCTTGGCGTCGAGCTGGTTGCCGACCCAGGCCTTTGCCTGCTGCACGTTCGCGAGCACGTTGCCGTGCGTGAGCATTGCACCCTTCGCGACACCCGTCGTACCGCCCGTGTATTGCAGGAACGCGAGATCCTCCGCGCGCGTCGCCACCGGGGCGTGCGGTGCACGCGCGCCGTGCGCGAGCGCATCGAGAAGACGCACGGCGTGCGGAAGGTGGTAGGGCGGCACCATCTTCTTCACGTGGCGCAGCATGACGTTGATGAAGCGGCCCTTGAGGTTCACGCCCTCGCCGAGCAAGTCGCCAAGCGCCGTCACGACGATGCGTTGCACCTGCGTGCCGGGCAGGGCCGCTTCGAGCGTGGCTGCGAAATTCTCGAACACGACGATGGTCTGCGCGCCGCTGTCCTGCAACTGATGCGCAAGTTCGCGCACGGTGTAGAGCGGATTGACGTTGACGACCACCGCACCCGCCTTGAGTGCGCCGAAGAGAGCAACCGGATACTGCAAGGTGTTGGGCAGCATGATCGCGACACGCTCGCCTCGCTGTACACCCGCGCCTTGCAGCCAGGACGCGAACGCCGTGGCCTTGCGGGCGAGCGCGGCGTAGGTCATCGGCGAGCCCGCGCTCACATAGGCGACGCGCTCGCCAAAGCGCGCCGTGCAATCGTCGAAGAAGTGTGTGAGCGAGGCGTACTGGCTCGCGCCAATTTCGTGCGGCACGCCGGGAGGGTACGAGGCGTACCAGATGCCGTCGGTATTGGGTGGCGGCGCCTTAGCTGGCAGCGCCGTAGCTGGGGCCGCTGCCGCTGCCTGAGCGGAGACTGCCACAGGGCTCGCCGGATCGGGCTGGGGCGTTTCGCTCATGGTGGACCTCCGGGCGGTATATCAACCGACTGCAAATGCCTGTTCGCTTACATCATGCAACGCCACGCGCCGTGCAGCCAGGAGGTGTTACCCGGTGTGCGAATGCGGGCGCCGGTCAAGATCAGCAAAAAGGCCGTGCGGGTGAACCCGGCACGGCCTTTATTGTGTTGCTGCAGCGCGGCGTTACGGGGCCGCCCGCACGTCAGACGCCGGACACCTCTTTCGCGGTCTGCGTCATGTCGATGCCTCGACGTTCGCGGCTGAACGGGATCAGCACGGCGATCACGACGGCGACCGTGCCGGCGACGATCGCCATGGCCATTGCATAGTCCTGGTTGTGCGTTTCGGCAAGCGACGCCTGCAGCGTGGCGTTCACCGAAGCGAACAGGTTACCGAGCTGATAGACGAGGCCAGGGAAGGTCGCACGCACTTCGTCAGGCGAAATTTCGTTGAGGTGCACCGGGATCACCCCCCACGCACCTTGCACCGAAATCTGCATGAGGAACGCGCCGAGTGCGAGCAGCACGGGGCCTTGCGAGAATGCCCACAGCGGCAGCACGGGCAGCGCGATCAGCGCGGCGATGAAGATGGCCTTGCGGCGTCCGATTTTTTCAGACATCTGCCCGAAGAAGAGGCCGCCTACGATCGCGCCGATATTGAGCACGATGGTGATGATCGAAACCGTGTGCGGATCGAAGTGATGCTGTTCGCGCAAGAAGGTCGGATACAGATCCTGCGTGCCGTGCGAGAAGAAGTTGAACGCCGTCATCAGCACGATGGCGTAGAGCGAAAGCTTCCAGTTGTGCTTGAGCGTGCTGATGAGGCTCGGACGCGCGCGCTTTTGCATCTCCTTGAAGGCCGGCGACTCGGGCACGTGCAAACGCACATAGACCACGAGCAGCGCAGGCAGCACGCCGACGAAGAACATGCCACGCCAGCCGATGTGCTGATACAGGACGCCAAACACGATCGAGGCGAGCAAATACCCGCTCGGATAGCCCGCCTGCAGCAGGCCGGAAACGATGCCGCGCGACTTGGGCGGAATGGTTTCCATGGTGAGCGCGGAGCCCACGCCCCATTCGCCGCCCATCGCGACGCCGAAGAGCGCGCGCAGGACGATGAAGGTGGTGAGATTGGGCGAGAAGCCCGTGAGCAGTTCGAGCAGGGAATAGCACGCGATGTTGATCATCAGCGTGGGACGGCGGCCGTATTTGTCGGCGAGTCGGCCGAATATCAGCGCGCCGAGCGGGCGCATGGCCAGTGTCAGCGTAATGGCAAAAGCCACTGCCGGGATTTTGGTGTTGAATTCGGTGGCGATGTCTTTCAGAACGAAAACCATCAGAAAGAAATCGAATGCATCGAGCGTCCATCCCAGGTACGCCGCGATCGTGACGTTTTTCTGTTCACGCGTCCAGCTCATGTTGATTCTTCTCCTGTGAAACTAGGGCAATGCCATGTCTCCTCGATCACGGTTGGCGTTTTGGCGCTTGTCGCGATCTCATGCACGTGTCGGCATTGCGTTGTGTGGCTTGGTTGTATCGCTTGGAGCGGCCCCCCCGTAACGGGCCGTGCGCGAGCAGTGTACGCCCGGCGTTAAACATTTGCATGCTTCTTGACTACACCCCGTAGTAATCCCTGGGAAGTTCGGCTATATGCGAAAGCATTTTGTTTTAATCGTAATTAAAACGTAATGAATGTGCAGGTAATTAAATGAGCGAATGCATTAAAGGGATGTCGATGAACCAAAGCAAACGAGCGGGCATTGGCCCGCTCGTTTGCCTTGAAAAATCACACGATGCCTGCCGCGCGATTTAGCTGCGAAGCAACCAGCCGATGGCGCGCGAGACGACGTCGTGCCATTCGCCCATTTGCGTCTGGCGCAGGACCGTTGCCGCGCTCATCCACGGCGTGCGTGCACCCGTGCGGCCCCAGCGCCATTCGCCGGTCGGGTTGACGAGCACGGCGGTGGGTTTGCCGAGCATTGCGCTCAGGTTTGCGGCGACGGCGTCCACGCTCAACACGACGTCGAGCTGCTCGATGCAGGCCGCCGTGTCGGCAAAGCTCGCAATGCCGGGCCCGTAGTGACTCACCGCGCCACGGGGCGTGCCGTTCGCCAGTTCGGCGGCGGGGTGGTGCAGGCTGACGAGCTGCACTTCGCGCGTGAGCGCGGGGTGGGTCGTCAGGCGCTCGATTTGCTCGAGCGGTACGCTGCGCAAGCCGGCCCAGCAACGCTCCTTGCTGCCGACTTCCGGGGCGTGCTGTTGCGCGCAGTCCCAGAACAGGCCGACGAGGCGTTTGCCTGGCGCGCGCGCACGCAACGTTTGCGACCACGTGGACGCCCGTTCGCGCGCTGCCGCGGGCGCACGCAGATAAGCGTCGAAATACGGTTGGGGCCGCGGTGAATCAGCGGCGGCGAGCAGTGGCAGATGGAGCAGTGTGGCCTGCAGCGTCGGCGCGAATGCCTTGATCGTGTCGTGCGTTTCGGGCGGCAGGGGCGCGCTCTGCGCAAGCGGGCGCGCGGTGCCAAGCACGATGCAGCCGGGCAAGGAAGCCTGCATGAGACCATGTATTGCGTGGTCGCACGTGAGCATGATTTCGGCGCCCGCGTCACGCCACTGGCGCACGGACGCGAACAACAGGAGCTGGTCGCCAAAGCCCATCTGGTGCGTCACGAGCACGCGTTCGCCGCGCAGGTCGCGTTGGCCGCTCCACATCGGCGCTTCGGCGTAGCGATAGTTGCCGCTGTCGCTGCGATTGCGTTCGAGCCAATGTGTGAACCCGCGCGTGTCGCCGAGGCTCAGCAACGCTTCGGCCAGCCACTTGCGCGCCCTTAGCGCGTCTCGCGAGAGGTCCGCCGGATGGCGGCTCAACGCGGTTTCGAGGTGGTCGATGGCGCGTTGCGTTTCGCCGCTCAGGTAGAGGTCGCGTCCGATCCGCGCTTCGCAGAAAAGCGGGCCCCACGGTAACGACTGATGCGCGAGCCAGTTGGCGGCTGCCTCGGCGTGACGCCCGCGCAGGCGCAACGCGCGGCCTCGCGCATGGATGAACCCGCGGTGCTCGGGGGCGAGCGCGAGTCCTTTGTCGGCCCAGGGCAGCATCTGCTCGTCGCGCCGCGCTTGGACCAGCGTTTCACAGATCTGCATGAGCAGGTCCGTATTGTCGGGCGCGTGCGCGTGGGCTTCGAAGGCTGCGAGAAGTTTTTCCTGCGCGGATTGGGACATGGGGCGGCCTGACGTCGAACGTTTCTGGGAGACAGAAAAATTCTATCGACGCCATCCTGCAGGGGAATCAGACGAATCTGAGATATCGCGGGACTGGCGCTGTCGGGGCGCCGCTCACGAGAACGCGCGCAAAAAAACGGCGGCGCTGCGCCCGAAAGCGCGGCGCCGCCGCTGTGCCGGTAGTCAGACCCGGCGATGCAATCCGCTTTTAGAAGATGTTGCGGAAACCGACTGCGACACCGGTCTGATTGTTGCGGCCCGGGAAGTCGGCGGTTGCCGAGCCGGTGCCGCGCATGAAGTCGACCGTGCCATACACTTCGGTGCGCTTCGACAGCGAGTATTCGGCCAGCAGCACGGCCGAGTAGCGCACGCCGGTGCTGAGCGTCACGCCGTCTTCGTTCAGGCCGTTCTTGGCGTGGTCGTAGTAGTACGCTGCGGTCAGTTGCAGCGGCGAGGTGACCTGCCACGTGGCGCCGGCATAGAGGCCGTTGTCGATGCGGTTGGTTTTCGTCACGGGCGTCACGAAGTTGATCGCCGCGGGCGAATTCGCAGCCGCCATGTACTGGTCCACCACGCCCGTGTTGTCCTGGCCCCACAGCCAGCCGCCGTACAGGTGAACCGAACCGAGCGCATAGACCGCGCCGAGGTTGGCCACGCGGTACTTGTTGTTGTGCGCGTCGCTGTTTTGCTGGTAGCCCGCGAGCAGCTGGACCGGACCGGCCGCGTAGGTGGCCGTGAAGCCGTACATGTTGCTCGCGCCGACGCTGCCCGCCACGCCGCCGAAGCTGTACATGCCTTCGACTTCGAAGCCGCCGAACTTGCCGTCGTACTTGACCGAATTGTTCTCGCGCAGGCCATAGCCGAGTGCGCCCGGCAGCCAGCCGTCCTGGTCGAAGTTGCCGACGGTCAGCGGGTCGAAGGTGTTGCCGAGCTGATCGAACAGCGGGGTGTTCTGACGGCCCATCGTGACCGTGCCGTACTTGTTGCTCGATACCCCGACGTACGCCATCCGGTTGAACAGCGTATTCGAGCTCGCCAGTTGGCCGTTCCAGAGGTTGAAGCCGTTTTCGAGGCGGAAGACGGCGGAGAGGCCGCCGCCGAGGTCCTCGGAGCCCTTCAGGCCCCAACGGCTGCCGGTGATCGGGCCCTGCGTCATCTGCAACTCGTTGTCGTTGTGCGCGTTAGCGTTCGTGAGGTAACGGATGCTGGTGTCGACGATGCCGTACAGCGTGACCGAGCTTTGCGCGAAGCTGTGCTGGCAAGCGAGAGCGAGGGCAACGCCGCCGATGGCCGATGCAATCTGGGTATGTCTCACGATGGGATCCTTTTTCTTCTGCTGCGTGTTGTAAGTTGTTCGGACCGCCGGGGTACCGGGGCCGTATTTCGTGTGTGCCAAGCCAGTGGATGCTGACCGGGGGCCGATGATAGACGCTCGATAAAAGGCTGAAAACGCTGGCTGTCGCGCGATTGCAACGGTTGCGCGTGCAAGTATCTGCCGCTGCATTTCGTTTCTGAGACAACTCAGGCCGCATAGAGCCGGACACAAAAGCACAAATGTTATTTAATGAACGGTCGTGCTTTTCCCTATTTTCGTGGCTGGCGGGCCCCGCTAGAATCGTCGGCATCTCATCGCGTTCCGCAATGCGGAACTTCGGCCGGTCGACAGACATCAAGGAGACGAAAGCATGCGGGTCAGGGAAATGTTCGAGCTGGGTGGTCAGGTCGCACTCATCACCGGCGGCTCGCGCGGGCTGGGTTTGCAGATGGCGCAGGCGCTAGGCGAGATGGGCTGCCATGTGGTGATTACCGCGCGCAAGGCCGACGAACTCGCCGAGGCGGCGAGCCATTTGCAGGCGCTCGGCATCAAGGCGACCACGATCGTGAGCGATCTGCAGCGCGCCGAAGCCGTCAAGCCGCTCGTGGACGAGACGCTCGCGGCCTGCGGTCAGATCGACATCCTCGTGAACAATGCGGGCGCTACGTGGGGCGCCCCCGCGGAGGACTACCCCGACGAGGCGTGGCACAAGGTCATGAACCTGAACGTGAACGCGCCGTTCTTCCTCGCGCGCGAAGTGGGCAAGCGCAGCATGATCCCGCGCCAGCGTGGCAAGATCATCAACGTGGCTTCGATTGCCGGGCTGAAGGGCTCGCTCGGGCCCATGCAGACCATCGCGTACAACACCTCGAAGGCGGCGGCCATCAATTTCACGCGCGCGCTGGCGGCCGAATGGGGCAAGTACAACATCAACGTGAATGCGATCTGCCCGGGCTTCTTTCCGTCGAAGATGTCGGCCGGCCTGCTCGACAAGCTCGGGCAGGTGGTGATCGACCATACGCCGCTGCACCGTCTCGGCGACGACGACGATCTCAAGGGCGCCGTGGTGTTTCTCGCGAGCCAGGCGTCGCGGCATATGACGGGCCAGTATCTCGCCGTCGATGGCGGCGCGAGCATCGTCTGATTTCGCATGGTACGTGGCGTCACGCCGCTGCGCGCGGCTGGCGGCCGCGTGCTTCACCAGTCTTGCCCGACGGAGCTTGCCATGTCCACGTCTGCCCCGACGCATTCCGTAAATTCGCCTTCCTCGAGATCGCCCCATTGGCCCGCGCAACTTTCGCCGCATCTGAGCATTCCGCAGACGAACCTTTTCTATAACGCGGAGGTCTCGGCGGCGCGCTATCCCGACAAACCGTTTATCGTCTTCTACGACACGCCCGTTACGTTCGCGCAGTTCAAGGACGAGGCGGAGCGTGTAGCCGGGTATCTGCAGCAAGAGTGCGGCGTGAAGGCCGGCGACCGCGTGTTGCTCTACATGCAGAACAGCCCGCAATGGGTCATCGCTTACTACGGCATCCTGCGCGCCAACGCCGTGGTCGTGCCGGTCAATCCGATGAACCTCACCGACGAGCTCGCGCACTACGTGGAAGACAGCGGCGCGACGACCGCTTTCGTCGCACAGGATCTCTATGCGCGTATTGCGCCGCTCGTGCAGGAAGGCGAGGGCGATGGCCTCAAGCACCTGCTCGTTGCGACGTATAGCGACTATCTGAAGTGCGAGCCGTTTTCGCCGCCGCCCGAATTCGTGAGCGCGCCGCGCTGCGTCAGTGGTCCGGGTGTCGCGCACTGGGCCGACGTGCTCGAGGCGCGCTGCGTGCCCGGCGCGCTCACCGCCGGCGCCGACGATCTCTGCGTGATGCCGTACACCTCGGGCACCACGGGCAAGCCCAAAGGCTGCATGCATACGCATCGCAGCGTGATGGCGACAGCCGCGGGCGGTTGCAACTGGTTCGGCAGTAATCAGGATGCCGTACAACTTTCCGTGTTGCCGCTCTTTCACGTAACAGGCATGCAGGGCGGCATGAACAGCCCGATCTACAACGGCTCGACCGTGGTGTTGCTGCCGCGCTGGGATCGCGACGCCGCGGCGCGTGCGATCGAGCACTACCGCATCAACGGCTGGCAGGCGATCTCGACGATGGTGGTGGACTTCATCTCGAACCCGCGCATTCACGAGTACGACTTGTCGAGCCTAGCCTGGATGCGCGGCGGCGGCGCGACAATGCCCGACGCGGTGGTGAAGAAGCTCAAGGATCTGACCGGGCTCGACTTCGTCGAAGGTTACGGCATGTCGGAAACCATGGCGGGCACCCATATCAATCCGCCGCAGCGTCCCAAGCCGCAGTGTCTCGGCATTCCGGTGTTCGACGTCGACTCGCGCGTGGTCGATCCGATTACGCTGGAGGAGGTGCCGCCCGGCGAATCGGGCGAGCTGATCATGCATGCGCCGCAGGTGATGCAGGGCTACTGGCGCAACCCCAAGGCGACGAGCGAAGCGTTCATCGAACGCGACGGCAAGCGCTTCCTGCGCACGGGCGATCTCGTACGGCGCGACGAGGAAGGCTATTACTTCATGACCGATCGCCTCAAACGCATGATCAACGCGTCGGGCTACAAGGTCTGGCCGGCCGAGGTCGAAGCGCTGATGTACCGGCACCCCGCAATCAACGAGGTGTGCATCATCGGTACGCAGGACGCGCGCCGCGGCGAGACCGTGAAGGCGGTCGTCGTACTCGACCCGAAGGAGGTCGGCAGCGTGAATGAAGACGACATCATCGCCTGGGCGCACGACAACATGGCGGCCTACAAGGCGCCGCGCATCGTGCAGTTCGTCGAGGCGCTGCCGAAATCGGGCAGCGGCAAGATTCTGTGGCGCAAGCTGCAGGAGGAAGAGGCCGAGGCCCGCAGCAACACCTGAGCGCGCCGGCCTGCCCAGTACCCCTTAGTTGTCCTTCAATACCGAACCCGTCTGGATAGCGCGGTAGCGCGCGACGCATCCAGACGGGTTTCGTCTTTATCGGGCTCGCGCATGCGTGCGCAAGTGTTACGCGCCTGCGAGCGCGGGCAAACCGCCTTCGCGCCAATCCTGCTCCATGGCGGCGGCCATCCCCCATTCCTGCGAACTGCGTGGGGCGGGCGCTGCCAGCGGCCACTCGCCCGGTGCCTGCGCGTTCTTGCGAGCGAGAATCGCCTCGCACAGAAATTCCATGCTGTACGCCTTCAGCAGATGCGGGTGATTCGCCTCGATATAAGCGGCGACGCGCGCATGTTCACCGGCGACCGAGGCGAGCGAGTAGAGCGTGCGCGCGTCCCAGCGAAACCGCAGGCCCAGTTCGGCAAATGCCGTATTGAACGCGCACAGTTGCGCTTCCAGTTGATGATCGTGGCGGGTGTCCAGGTGGCTCATGGCTGTCTCCTCGTGTCGAGTACCGTGAAGCAAGAGTAGAAGCGCCAATGAATAAACGATAGTTAAAGTTTTTTTAGAAAAATATAAGTAGAAAGCTATGTATTGAGGGCAAACCCGCGAATCGTGAGAAATGCGCGCCGGTTACGCGTAAACCCCGCTTAGTCGCGAGCGTTCTGCTGATATATTGTATTGGAAATATGAAATTCCCCAGCAGTAACGGCTAAACAGAACGTTGGAGACAAACGACCGATGTCCGCCGAAAGAGAATTCCTCACCGCGATGCCCCCGGTCACCTTGACGCTGGAGCCGATCAACGCGACCGCTTCGCTGCGCGATCAGGCTTACGCGAAGCTCAAGCAGGCCATTGCCGAAACCGACATCTACCGCTCGCGAGACGAGATCCGTCTGGATGAGAAGGAACTGACCGAAAAGCTGGGCGTGAGCCGCACACCGGTGCGCGAAGCGATGACGCTGCTGGAGCAGGAGGGCTTCCTACGCACGGTGCCCCGTCGCGGTGTTTACATCTTGCGCAAGACGCGCAAGGAGATCGTGGAGATGATCTATATGTGGGCCGCGCTCGAAAGCATCGCTGCGCGCCTGGCCACCCAGCGCGCTTCGGACGACGACATTGCAGGTCTGCGGCGCATGTTCGCGACCTTCGGCGATTCGACGCCCTCGGACCACATAGAGGAGTACTCGGAGGCGAACATCATGTTCCACCAGTCGCTGGTGGAGCTTTCGAAGTCGCCCATCATCGTCGACACCATCAAGAACATCTTCATGCATGTGCGCGCGATCCGGCGCATGACGATCGCGCAGAGTGATCGCGCGTCGCGCTCGATCGTGGAGCATATGCGCATTATCGAAGCGCTCGAGGCGCGCGACACCGAGCGCGTCGAGCAACTCGTGCGGCAGCACTCGATAGAACTCGCGCTGTTCGTGGAAGCCAACTGCGATTTTCTGGACTGAAGCGTAGCGTGCGCCGTGTCGAGCCGCCGATATACATCGGCTCGGCGCATGAGTAAGCGGCATCGATCCGCGGTTCGTTTGAATGAGCGTCGCGATGCTGAAAGAAAAGTATGGAGTCCGTAACAAATTCGTTGGGACGTTTGGGTTGATTGAAAGAACTCGCCCATGGTGTGCCGCATCAAAGTTTGCCGCTTTGCGAGCGATCGCGTGAGCCGGCATCGGGGCAGCGCGGTGCGACGCAGTGCAGCAAACGTAGCATCCGTAAAAAAACGTCTTGACTAATATTGTGTGTGGAATATTGTATATCACGAATCACACTACGCCCCGCCAAAGAGGAGACGTCATGGCAGAAGCAGGCATCAACGAGGCACAGCAGAACCCTGTGCCGCAAGCGCAGCAAACGACCGATGGTTTTCATCTCGTCATCGACGCGCTGAAACTCAACGATATCGACACGATCTTCGGTCTCGTCGGTATTCCGATTACCGATCTCGCGCGTCTCGCGCAGGCCGAGGGCATGCGCTTCATCGGCTTCCGGCATGAGCAGAACGCCGGTAACGCCGCGGCCGTGGCGGGCTACATGACGAAGAAGCCGGGCATCTGCCTGACCGTTTCCGCGCCGGGCTTCCTGAACGGCCTGACGGCACTGGCCAACGCGACCACGAACTGCTTCCCGATGATCCTCATCAGCGGCTCGAGCGAGCGCGAGATCGTCGACCTGCAGCAGGGCGACTACGAAGAGATGGACCAGCTCAACGCCGCGAAGCCCTATGCCAAGGCTGCGTTCCGTGTGCTGCACGCGGAAGACATCGGCGTTGGCGTGGCGCGTGCGATTCGCGCTGCGGTCTCGGGCCGCCCGGGCGGCGTGTATCTCGACCTGCCGGCCAAGCTGCTCGCGCAGACCATCGACGCCGTGAAGGGCCAGCAGTCGCTCATCAAGGTGGTCGACGCCGCGCCGCGCCAGATTCCCGCACCGGATGCCGTGCAGCGTGCACTCGACGTCATCAGGAATGCGAAGCGTCCGCTGATCCTGCTCGGCAAGGGCGCCGCCTACGCCCAGGCCGATGCGCAGATCCGCGCACTGGTCGAAAAGAGCGGCATTCCGTATCTGCCGATGTCGATGGCCAAGGGTTTGCTGCCCGACACGCACGAGCAATCGGCATCGGCCGCGCGCTCGTTCGTGCTGGCCGAGTCGGATGCCGTGGTGCTGATCGGCGCGCGCCTGAACTGGCTGCTCTCGCACGGCAAGGGCAAGACCTGGGGCGCGGAAGCCGGACCGAAAAAGTTCGTGCAGATCGACATTGCGCCGACCGAAATCGATAGCAACGTCGCCATCGAAGCGCCCGTGATCGGCGACATCGGTTCGTGCGTGGAAGCGCTCGTTGCAGGCCTCGGCAACGACTTCCCGAAGCCGCCGGCAGAGTGGCTCGATGCGGTGGCCGAGCGCAAGAACAAGAACCTCGAAAAGATGGCCGCGACGCTCGCGAAGAATCCGTCGCCGATGAACTTCCACAGCGCGCTGCGCGCCATCCGCGACGTGCTCAAGACGCGCCCCGACATCAACGTCGTCAACGAAGGCGCGAACACGCTCGACTACGCGCGCAGCATCATCGACATGTATCAGCCGCGCAAGCGCTTCGACTCGGGCACGTGGGGGATCATGGGCATCGGCATGGGCTTCGCGGTCGGCGCAGCGGTGACGAGCGGCACGCAGGTCGTGGCGATCGAAGGTGACAGCGCGTTTGGCTTCTCGGGCATGGAACTCGAAACGATCTGCCGCTACAACCTGCCGGTCTGCACGATCGTCTTCAACAACAACGGCGTATATCGCGGCACCGACGTCAACCCGAGCGGCGGCTGCGACGTCGCGCCCACGGTGTTCGTGAAGAACGCGCGCTACGACAAGATGATCGAGGCCTTCGGCGGCATCGGCTATCAGGCGACCACGCCCGAAGAGCTGACTAGCGCGCTGCTCGAAGCCATCGCGTCGGGCAAGCCCACGTTGATCAACGCAGTCATCGACGAATCGGCCGGGACCGAAAGCGGTCGCCTCACGAATCTGAATCCGCAAAGCGCGGCCATGAAGAAATAAGCCCCCATCGATCAGGTAGATCAGATAGACCAGGAGATACGAGAAATGAGCAAGCCCCTCGACGGAATCAAGATCATCGACTTCACGCACGTACAGGCCGGTCCCGCTTGCACGCAGATGCTCGCGTGGTTCGGCGCGGACGTGATCAAGGTAGAGCGCCCGGGTTCAGGCGACGTGACGCGTTCGCAATTGCGCGATATTCCCGGCGCAGACGCGCTGTACTTCACGATGCTCAACAGCAACAAGCGCTCGCTCACGCTCGACACGAAGAAGCCCGAAGGCAAGGAAGTGCTGGAAAAGCTGATTCGCGAGTCGGACGTGATGGTGGAGAACTTCGGCCCCGGCGCGCTGGACCGCATGGGCTTCACGTGGGAGCGCATCAACGAACTGAACCCGAAGATGATCGTCGCTTCGGTGAAGGGCTTCAGCGAAGGCCACCACTACGACGACCTCAAGGTCTATGAGAACGTCGCGCAATGTGCAGGCGGCGCAGCTTCGACCACGGGCTTCTGGGACGGTCCGCCCACGGTCAGCGCGGCGGCGCTCGGCGACAGCAACACCGGCATGCACCTCGCCATCGGCATTCTCACGGCGCTGATCGGCCGCGACAAAACCGGCAAGGGCCAGAAGGTGGCCGTGTCGATGCAGGACAGCGTGATCAACCTGTGCCGCGTGAAGCTGCGCGACCAGCAGCGCCTGGACCGCGTGGGCTACCTCGAGGAATATCCGCAGTATCCGCACGGCTCGTTCAGCGACGTGGTGCCGCGCGGCGGCAACGCAGGCGGCGGCGGCCAGCCGGGCTGGGTGCTCAAGTGCAAGGGCTGGGAAACGGATCCGAACGCGTACATCTATTTCACGGTGCAGGGCCACGCGTGGGAGCCGATCTGCCGCGCACTGGGCAAGCCGGAGTGGATCGACGACCCGAACTACAACACGGCACAGGCGCGCCAGCCGCATATCTTCGACATCTTCGCGACGATCGAAGCCTGGCTCGCCGACAAGACCAAGTACGAAGCGGTCGACATTCTGCGCAAGTTCGACATTCCGTGCGCCCCGGTGCTCAGCATGAAGGAAATTGCGGATGACGCTTCGCTGCGCGCTAGCGGTACTATTGTCGAAGTGCCGCACAAGGAGCGCGGCTCGTACCTCACGGTGGGCAGCCCGATCAAGTTCTCGGACCTGAAGCCGGAGATCACGGGTTCGCCGCTGCTCGGCGAGCATACCGACGAGGTGCTGGCCGGCCTCGGCTACACGCCGCAGCAGATCGCGGCGCTGCACGAGACGCGCGCAGTTTGAGGTCCGCTGTGCGTTCCCCAAGCTGAACGCAGTACGTAGAAAGCGGGCGCGGCCAACGCCGCACCCGCGCAACACTGCAATACCAGACTGGCAGGCAGGACGCCGCGCGGCATGAGCAATGCATGCCGCGCGACGACGACAAACGACTTACCCCACATAGTCATCGCCATGCAATCCGCCATCGATTTCGAGCAGCTCGCAAACGCCATTGGGGACGCCATTGTCATCTCCGACGCAGCAGGCGACATCACATACTGGAATCCGGCGGCTACGCGCATGTTCGGCTATACGCAGGAAGAAGCGCTCGGCAAGACGCTCGACCTGATCATTCCCGAGCGGCTGCGCGGGCGCCACTGGGAGGGCTATCACAAGACGATGGCGACCGGACAGACGCGCTACGGCAACGACGTGCTGCGCGTGCCGGCCGTGGACAAGGCGGGCAAGGCGCTTTCCATCGCCTTCACCGTGGCGCTGCTGCACTCGCCGCAGGGCGAACTCAACGGTATCGTCGCTGTGATTCGCGACGAAACGGCGCGCTTCCAGGAAGAGCGCGCGCTCAAGAAACGCATCACCGAACTCGAAGCACAGGCACAGCAATCCTGAAACCTCGGGAGCTCTTCGATGCACACCGAAAGACTCGGACATTTCGAGGTCGAACTCTCGGCCCGTCAGATGATCCACAACGGCGGCTGGGCTGCGTTCGCCGCCATTCACGCGGTCGAGGCCGCTGCCGATGAACCGGCGGCCGCTGTATTGCCCCGTCAATGGGTGGTCGACGAAACCGTATTCGAAAGCGAGGCCGCCGCCATTGCCGGTGCGCGCGAGGCGGCGATCGCTTATCTCAAGAGCGGCAATTCGCCCACACTGGGCGTGTCATAGGGCAAAGCCCTCATCGAGCCGCGGCACAAAAAGCATTCCAACATCAGCAGGAGACGTTTCATGAAGTCGTGGCTACGCTTTCGGCGCGCCAGATGCATTGGCGCGCCGCCGATTCCGTTTGTTTGCGCCGCGGCGCTCCAGGTTGTGAAGCACGGAGGCGCATCATGGCGATGACAATTGCGGTCCCCCGCGAGACATATGAAGGCGAACGACGCGTAGCGGCGACGCCCGAAAGCGTCGCACAACTGATCAAACTCGGTTATGCCGTGGAAGTCGAAACGGCAGCGGGTGTGAGCGCGTCCTACCCGGACGACGCCTACCGCGCGGCAGGTGCGCGCGTCGTGGACGATGCGCACGCGCTCCTGAGCGCCGCGGATATCGTCATCAAGGTGCGCCCGCCTTCGAGCGACGAGGTACTGCGTCTCAAGCCGGGCGCGACGCTAATCGGCTTCATCTGGCCTGCGCAAAACGCGGCGCTGCTCGAGCAACTGGCGGCGCGCGAGGTCACGGTGCTCGCGATGGATTGCGTGCCGCGCATCTCGCGCGCGCAGAAGCTCGACGCCCTGAGCTCGATGGCTAACATGGCCGGCTATCGCGCGGTGGTCGAGGCGGCCCAGCATTTCGGCCGCGTTTTCACAGGGCAGATCACGGCGGCCGGCAAGATGCCGCCCGCCAAGGTGCTCGTGATCGGTGCGGGCGTGGCCGGGCTGGCCGCGATTGGCGCCGCACGCGGTCTTGGTGCAATTGTGCGCGCGTTCGATACGCGCCCCGAAGTCGGCCAGCAGGTCGAAAGCATGGGTGCGGAGTTCCTGAGCATCGACATCGAGGAGGAGGGCGGCGGCTCAGGCGGGTACGCCAAACAGATGAGCGCGAAGTTCATCGAAGCGGAGATGGCGCTTTTCGAGGCTCAGGCCCGCGAGGTCGACATCATCATCACGACGGCGCTCATTCCGGGCAAGCCGGCGCCGCGCTTGATCGACGCGAAGACGGTGGCGTGCATGCGCGCGGGCAGCGTGGTCGTCGACATGGCGGCCGAGCAGGGCGGCAACTGCGAACTCACGCGAGCGGGCGAAGTCGTGAATGCGAACGGCGTGACCGTGATCGGCTACACGGATCTGCCAAGCCGGATGGCGAACCAGTCGAGCCAGCTTTACGCGACCAACATCCGCCATCTGCTGACCGATCTCACGCCCGCGAAGAACGGCGAACTCGAACTCGACATGGACGACGTCGTGCAGCGCGGCACCACGGTCATGCAGCGCGGGCAGGTGTGCTGGCCGCCGCCGCCGGTACAGGTCAGCGCCGCACCGCAGGCGTCTGCGCAGACGAAGCCCGCTGTCGCCGCGACCGGCCACGCGAAAGAAGACACCGCGCAAGCCGCTCGCCGCAATGGCGCCTGGTCGCTCGCGGCGCTCGTCGCGGCCGCGTTGCTGCTGCTCGCGCTCGGCGCGGTCGCGCCGCCGGCGTTCGTCGCGCACTTCACGGTGTTCGTGCTCGCTGTGTTCGTCGGCTATCAGGTGGTCTGGAATGTCACGCCCTCGCTGCATACGCCGCTCATGAGCGTGACGAATGCGATCAGCGGGATCATCGTGATCGGCGCGTTGCTGCATCCGGGCAACGCCAGCACGATCGTGACCGTGCTGGCGGGCATTGCGCTCGTCGTCGCGACCATCAACATCGCGGGTGGCTTTCTCGTCACCCAGCGCATGTTGAAGATGTTCCAACGGACCTGAGGAGACGTCATGCTCAATGGAATCGGCAACATGGCGTGGCTCGGCGCGGCAACGCTCTTCATTCTCAGCCTGCGCGGGCTGAGTCATCCCGCGAGTGCGCGGCGCGGCAACCTGTATGGCGTGACCGGCATGGTGATCGCCGTGCTCGCCACGCTGCTCGTCACCGGTGGCGCGGGCCTGCAGATCGCGCTCGTCGCCGCGCTGGTT
This sequence comes from Paraburkholderia sp. J11-2, assembly GCF_905220185.1. NCBI lineage: Bacteria > Pseudomonadati > Pseudomonadota > Betaproteobacteria > Burkholderiales > Burkholderiaceae > Paraburkholderia > Paraburkholderia sp. J11-2. The sequence goes on from NZ_CAJMYY010000018.1 coordinate 121,705, forward strand.
GGTGGTGGGCTCGGCGCGATTCTTGCGCGCCGCGTGGAGATGACGCAGATGCCGCAGCTCGTCGCGGTGCTGCACAGCTTCGTCGGCCTCGCGGCCACGCTGATCGCCTTCGCGAACTTTCTCTCGCCCCAGGCCGCGATGAGCGGCGTCGAGCGTGCGATTCACGACACCGAGATCTATGTCGGCGCGTTCATCGGCACGGTCACGTTCAGCGGCTCGATTATCGCGTTCCTGAAGCTGCAGGGCACGGTGAGCGGCAAGCCGCTCGTGCTGCCCGCGCGGCATTTGCTCAACGCAGTGGTGCTGGGCGCGTGCATCGCGATCGGGTATCGCTTCGTCAGTGCTCCTGATGGTGGCGACGCGCTGTACGCGCTCATCGTCATGTGCGTGCTGGCGGCGGCGCTCGGCGTGCATCTCGTGATGGCGATCGGCGGCGCGGACATGCCCGTGGTGGTCTCGATGCTCAACAGCTATTCGGGCTGGGCGGCAGCGGCAACGGGCTTCATGCTCGATAACGATCTGCTCGTCACGACGGGTGCGCTGGTGGGATCGAGCGGTGCGATTCTCAGCTACATCATGTGCCGCGCGATGAATCGCAGCTTTGTTTCGGTGATCCTCGGCGGCTTTGGCGCCGTGAGCGCCACGGCCAGCGCGACACCGGAAGGTGAGGTCGTAGCGACCACCGTGGACGAAGTGGGGTCGCTCCTGCGCGACGCTCAGGAGGTCGTGATCGTGCCGGGCTATGGCATGGCGGTGGCGCAGGCGCAGGGCACCATCAGCGAGATCACGCGGCGCTTGCGTGCGCTCGGCATACGTGTGCGTTTCGGCATTCACCCGGTTGCGGGGCGTTTGCCGGGCCACATGAACGTGCTGCTCGCGGAAGCGAAAGTGCCGTACGACATCGTGCTCGAAATGGACGAGATCAACGAAGACTTCACGAGCACCGACGTCGTACTCGTGATCGGCGCGAACGATATCGTCAACCCGGGCGCGCAGGAGGATGCGGGTAGCCCGATCGCCGGCATGCCGGTGCTGGAGGTGTGGAAGGCGCGCACCGTGGTCGTCTCCAAGCGCAGCATGGCGACGGGTTATGCGGGCGTGGACAATCCGCTCTTCTATAAGGACAACACACGAATGCTGTTTGGCGATGCGAAGGGCAGCGTCGACGCGTTGCTGCGGCAGCTCGAAGCGGCGTGACATTCAACGTCAGGCGCGGCGAACGAACATCTGCCGCGCCGGCTGTAACGCGGGAAAGAGGCGATGGCGCAAATCCCGCGGGCAATCACTACGGATGGAGACAGACAACGTGGTACACACCGATCGTATCGAAGGCGGCTACACGTCCCGGTGGCACAACCGCTGGGTGCAGCTCGTGGCGGGCATTCTCTGCATGGGGCTCGTGGCGAACCTGCAGTACGCGTGGACGCTCTTCGTCGTGCCAATGGACGCACGGCATCACTGGGGGCAGGCTGCGATCCAGCTCGCCTTCTCCATTTTCATCGTGACGGAAACCTGGCTCGTGCCCGTGGAGGGCTGGCTGGTCGATCGCTTTGGCCCGCGCCCCGTGGTGATGGGCGGTGCGTGCTGCGTGGCGCTCGGCTGGGTGCTCGATGCGTGGGCGCCCGCGCTGCCGGTGCTCTACGTCGCGGCGGTGATCTCGGGCATCGGTGCGGGCTGCGTGTACGGCACGTGCGTTGGCACCGCGCTCAAATGGTTTCCCGACCGCCGTGGCCTCGCTGCCGGCATGACAGCGGCGGGCTTCGGCGCGGGCGCGGCGCTCACGGTCATTCCGATTTCGAACATGATCCAGCATTCGGGCTATGAGCGCGCGTTCGTGTTCTTCGGACTCCTGCAGGGTGCGTGCATCATGGCGCTCGCCCTCGTCATGGTGCGCCCGAAGCCGCCGGCGCACGCAGCCGGCATGAAGCGCATCGTGGCGACGAAAACCGACTACACGACAAAGCAGATGGTTCGTGCGCCCGTATTCTGGGTGATGTACGCGATGTTCGTGTGCGTGGCCGCGGGCGGCATTATCGCGACGGCGCAGATCGGCCCGATCGCGAAGAGCTACGGCTTTGCCTCGATGCCGGTTACGCTCGTGGCCGCGACGCTGCCGCTGCTCACGATGACGCTCTCGATCAACAATCTCTGCAACGGCTTTACGCGGCCGCTGTGCGGGCTCATTTCGGATCGCATCGGCCGCGAGAATACGATGTTCATCACGTTTCTCGGCGAGGGGCTCGCGCTGCTGGGCTTGCGGGCGTTTGGCCACGACCCCTATCTCTTCGTGCTTTTCTCGGGGCTCGTGTTCCTGTTTTACGGCGACATCTTCTCGAACTTCCCGGCGACCTGCGCCGACACGTTCGGCGCGAAATACGCGGCTGGCAACGCAGGCACGCTTTACACCGCGAAGGGGACCGCGGCGCTGCTCGTACCCGTCGCTACGCTGCTCGCGCTCCACGGCGGCTGGAACATGGTGTTCGATATGGTCGCTTGTGTCGCGATGATCGCGGGCGTGAGCGCGAAGGTGATCTTGCAGCCCATGCGCCGGCGCTGGATCTTTCAGTCGGCAGAGGAGGCGAAGGTTGCCGATTCGGCGTTCATCCCTTCACCGCTGGGGTCGCACGAGTAAGCGCGGTGGATGTCGCGCCTGAGCGTTACGGGCGGGCGGTGCGGTCGTGATCGTGGCGAGCGGTCGCGGCGCGCAACGCCCGCATCATGCGTGCCGCGCCCTGGAGTCGCGCGCGCACGCGTGCGCGCCGTACGCGCCGCATATCGACGCGGGTCTGCTCGCGACGCGGGTCCGTTTCGGCGGCTCGCTCGCTGTCCAGCCCGAGATGCGCATAACGGCCTTCGCTGGCGCTCTTGTCGAGCCAACGCTCCGGCAACCGGGTTGCGAGCAGCCAGGTCGCCGCGGCGCCAAAGCTGACGGCGATGATCGCAGCGACGACAACGAATTCCATTCTGTATTCCTCGATCAGCTTATCCACGGCTCCCGGCAATGTATACCATGAAATATATCGAGTCGTGCCTCCAGTAGGTTCGCCGCAGCAAAATGGAAGCTGGAAAACAAAAAAGCCCGCAAATTGCGGGCTTTTTTGATGAATCCTGTGTGCTGCTAGTTCTGCTTGATGAGACGTGGTGCCCAGGAGAGGACTCGAACCTCCACAGTGTTGCCACCGCTAGGACCTGAACCTAGTGCGTCTACCAATTCCGCCACCTGGGCACGTCTTCAAGCTAGAAGGAAATTATGACGCGATTTAGCGTACCTGTCAATAGATCTTTTCAAAAAAACTTCATCTCGGGAACGCGGCTGCTGCGATTGACGCGATAGCGGGGCAGTTGTACTCACTGCTGCTCTGGAAATGAAAAAGGCCGGCATGAAGCCGGCCTTTTGAATCTGGTGCCCAAGAGAGGACTCGAACCTCCACAGTGTTGCCACCGCCAGGACCTGAACCTGGTGCGTCTACCAATTCCGCCACCTGGGCAAGGTGTCGTTTGCTGTTCAACGTGTTGTGCAGCAAAGACCGAAATTATAGCGGGCCCAGAACGCCTGTCAAGCGTTTTGTGAGAGGCAATCAAGCGCGGCTGCGCGAGCGTTGCCGGGCGCGTGGCGTGGCCGTCCGATCGCGCTGTGAGGCCGCTCCCACGGCTCGTAGGGTGCGATGCGGGTGTTAGAATGCCTCGCAGAAGTTCCGCCGGCACAAGTACGGGGTTCAGGTGCTGCGTGCAGCGTGGCGCACGCAGTGCGAGCGGTCAGGCAGTCCACGTACGGGCCGGCAGATTGCAGCACTCGAAGACGGGGCGCCGCCCGCATGTACTGCACATTCGGGCCGCGCAAAATCCGACGTCCACGCAACGAGAACAACCATCGACAAGCCCTTGAGCAAATATCCGTACCCGATTCCCAGCCGCGAAGAGATTCTTGGCGTGCTGCGGACCAGCGACTCGCCGTGCACCGCGAACGATATCGCCGAGGCGCTCGCCATCAAGCGCCAGGAGCGTGAAGGGTTCTTCAGGCGCCTCGCCGCCATGGAGCGCGACGGGCAGATCCGGCTCGATTCGCGCGGCCACTACCAGCTCGCGCATCCTTCGAATTTCGTCGCCGGGCGCGTGCAGGGGCATCGCGACGGCTACGGCTTCCTCGTGCGCGACGACGGGCAGGACGATCTGTTCCTGCCGCAAGGCGAAATGCAGAAGGTCATGCACAACGACCGCGTGCTCGCGCGCATTGTCGGCTATGACCGGCGCGGGCGGCCGGAAGGGCATATCGTCGAAGTCACCGACCGTGCGAACCGCAGCGTGATTGGGCGCCTGCTCAACGAGAACGGTGCGCTGATCGTCGCGCCGGAAGACAAGCGCATCGGCCACGACATTCTCGTCACGCAGAATCCCAAGAAAGCCAAGGTCGGCCAGGTCGTGGTCGTCGAACTCACCGATTTCCCCAGCCGCCACTCGCAGCCGCTTGGCCGCGTGTTGGAAGTGCTCGGCGATATCGACGATCCGGGCATGGAGATCGAGATCGCCGTGCGCAAGTACGGCGTGCCGCACGAATTCAGCAAGCCCGCGCTCGACGAAGCCGCGAAGCTGCCCGACGCCGTGCGTCCCTCGGACATCCGCTATCGCGTGGACTTGCGCGACGTGCCGCTCGTCACCATCGACGGCGAAGACGCACGCGACTTCGACGACGCCGTGTATTGCGAGCCGATGCAGGTCGGTAAGGGCGAGGGCTTCCGCCTGATCGTCGCCATCGCCGACGTCTCGCATTACGTGCTGCCCGGCAGCGGTCTCGATGTGGACGCCATCGAGCGCAGCACGTCGGTGTACTTCCCGCGCCGCGTGATTCCGATGCTGCCCGAGAAGCTCTCGAACGGGCTCTGTTCGCTCAATCCGCACGTCGATCGCTGCGTGCTCGTGTGCGACATGGTGATCACCGCGCGCGGCGAGATCAAGGCGTACCAGTTCTATCCGGGCGTCATGCACTCGGCGGCGCGGCTCACGTATACCGAAGTCGCGGCGGTGCTCACCAACACCAAGGGGCCCGAGGCGACGCGCCGCGCGGCGCTGCTGCCGCAGCTGCAGAATCTCTATGGCGTGTACAAGTCGCTGTTCGCCGCGCGCCAGAAGCGCGGTGCGATCGATTTCGACACGACCGAGACGTATATCGTCTGCAATGCGCAGGGCAAGATCGAGCAGATCGTGCCACGCCAGCGCAACGACGCGCACAAGCTGATCGAAGAGTGCATGCTCGCGGCCAACGTGTGCGCGGCGGACTTCATGAAGCGCCACAAGCACCCGGGCCTGTACCGCGTGCACGCGGGACCGACGGCCGAAAAGCTCGAGAACCTGCGCACCTTCCTGCGTGGCATGGGCCTTTCGCTCGGCGGCGGCGACACGCCGCACGCGAGCGATTACGCGGCGCTGATGGCGCACATCCGCGACCGGCCCGACGCGCAGATGCTGCAGACCATGCTGCTGCGCTCGATGCAGCAGGCCGTGTACAGCCCGGACAATATCGGTCACTTCGGGCTTGCCTACGAGGCTTACGCGCACTTTACGAGCCCGATTCGCCGCTATCCCGACCTGCTCACGCACCGCGCGATCTACGCGATCCTGCAGGGCAAGAAGTATCAGCCGCAGGCGCCCGAGGGCGTCGAACTCAATACCGCGCTTTCGCCGCGCGCCCGCGCGCTGCAAGCCGAAGACGAAGAGAAGCGCGGCAAGCGCGCCCGCGGTGCCAACACGGCAATCTGGGAAGAGCTGGGCCTGCACTGCTCGGCGAACGAGCGCCGCGCTGACGAAGCCTCGCGCGACGTCGAAGCCTGGCTCAAGTGCTACTTCATGCGCGACAAGCTCGGCGAAGAGTACGGCGGGATGGTGAGCGGCGTGACGTCGTTCGGCATTTTCGTTCAGCTCGATGCGCTCTTCATCGAAGGTCTCGTGCACGTGACGGAACTGGGCTCGGATTACTTCCAGTACGACGAGATCAAGAACGAACTGCGCGGCGAGCGCACCGGCATTCGCTACCGTCTATCGGATCGTGTGCGCGTGCAGGTGAGCCGCGTGGATCTCGATGCGCGCAAGATCGACTTCCGCCTCGTGCGCGATACGCCCGTGAAGCCGGGCGGCAACCGGCCGATGCCGGTCGACAAGGGCGGTGTGGATGGCGGTCCGCGCGTGCGTGCGCTGCCGGGCGGCGACATGGCGCGCCAGAGAAAGGCCGCGCCGGCGCCAAGCGTGGCGGTGAAGGAAGCACGCGCGGCGCGCGGTGCCGCCAAGACCGCGAAGAAGCGCTCGGCCGTGAAGTCCACGCCCAAGAAGCAGGCGCCGCGCAAGAAGCGTTGAGCGCCGTGCGGGGCGCCAGATGCGCTCCGCCGCCGTTATGTATCCGGGCCGCGCCGTCGTGCGCGTGCCCGGTTTTTTCACTTGCATGCCGCGTCGGGAGTTGCCACACAGGCGCGCGGTTTGCAGATGCCGGACCGCACGACGCGGCCGGCTGACTTTCGTTGCTGGCGGCGCGTTGTTTGCGCCGCAAAACGTTCATCAGGGGTTGTCTCAGTCATGTCACGTCTCAAGGTTCTTTACGGGTTTCATGCGGTGATCGCACGCTTGCGGCACGACGCGTCCACGGTCGAGGATGTCTACTACGATCCGACGCGCCGCGACCGCCGCATGCAGGATTTCCTGCACACCGCGAAGGAAGCGGGCGCGCGCGTGATCGCAGCCGACGAAACGCGCCTCTGGGGTCTCGCGCACACGGAGCGCCATCAGGGCGTCGTGGCCCGCGTGCACGATCTGGCGCTTGCGCAGAACCTCGCGGAACTGCTCGACGGCATCCAGGGATCGCCGCTGTTGCTCGTGCTCGACGGCGTGACCGATCCGCACAATCTCGGCGCCTGCCTGCGTGTGGCCGATGCGGCCGGCGCGCACGCCGTGATCGCCCCGCGCGACCGCGCCGTGGGTCTGAACGCCACGGCCGCGAAGGTGGCGAGCGGCGCCGCCGACACCGTGCCCTACATCACCGTGACGAACCTGGCGCGTGCGCTGCGCGAACTCAAGGACGCGGGCGTGTGGGTGGTGGGCACCGCCGGCGACGCGAGCGCGAGCCTCTACGAGACAAAGCTCGACGGCCCCGTTGCGCTCGTGCTGGGCGCCGAAGGCGAAGGTATGCGCCGCCTCACGCGCGAAACCTGCGACGAAGTCATGCAGATTCCGATGGCGGGCACGGTCGAGAGCCTGAACGTTTCGGTCGCTTCGGGCGTGTGCCTGTTCGAGGCGGTGCGCCAACGCTCGGCTGCGCGCTGATCGCCGGCCGATCGCGCGTTGCCCAGCGCGCGATCCTGTGAGTGCGGGCAGCCCGTGCCCGCATCTCCGGTAAACTATGCGAATTCCGCGTTTTTCTCCTCCTCGGGCTGTACTCCCATGACTCAAGACGAACTCAAGCAACTGGTCGGCCAGGCCGCCGCCGACTATGTCAATGCAAACGTGCCGGAAGGCGCCGTAATCGGCGTCGGCACGGGCTCCACCGCGAACTGCTTCATTGACGCCCTCGCGGCCAGCAAGGGCCGCTACCGCGGCGCCGTGTCGAGCTCGGTTGCGACCACCGCGCGCCTCGAAGCGCACGGCTTCAAGATTTTCGACCTCAACGAGATCGAATCGCTGCCCGTGTACGTGGACGGCGCCGACGAAATCGACGGCGCAGGCGCCATGATCAAGGGCGGCGGCGGCGCGCTCACGCGCGAGAAAATCGTCGCTTCGGTGTCGGACGTGTTCGTCTGCATCGCCGATGCGAGCAAGCGTGTCGACGTGCTCGGCCAGTTCCCGCTGCCCATCGAAGTCGTGCCGATGGCGCGCACCGCCATCGGCCGTCGCGTGACGGCGCTCGGCGGCGTGCCGGTGTTGCGCGTGCAGAAGGACGGTTCGCCCTTTATCACCGACAACGGCAACGAGATTCTCGACGTGAAGGGCTTGCGCATCAGCGATCCGCGCACGCTTGAAGCGCTTGTCAACGCCTGGCCGGGCGTGGTGACGGTGGGTCTGTTCGCCGCCCGCGGCGCGGACCTCTGCCTCCTTGGCGGTGAAACCGGCGTCGAGCGTATCGAATACCGCAAGGCCTGAGCGGTCTCGCGCGAGCGGCACGTTCCACCGGCATTAGTCTGCTTTTGCCTGTGCGTTGCCGCTCTTTTTTCTGGCAGGTCTGCGTGGCCTGCCGAACCGAACATCGCGATTAATCATTAAAAGAAAGCGATTTTCTGTATCTGGTTGTGCGTGCATCTATTTGAAGCCTTTCAATTGGTTTTGAAAGAAAATCCCCATATTCAAGGACATGTCTATTTACTACGTTGAGAACCGCACATAAAACATGCGAATGGCGTAGCAATAGTCTTACTGTCTGAGTTATAAATTCACCGTCCGGCGATGTTATGCAAGCAGTTCGCTAAAAGAGACGTCGAAAGCAACCGGGCAGGGGAAGGGCGGCGCGCGAAAATGCGCAGCGGCCCGAGGGTTTCTGTCGGGCGGTACGCGGGGTAATAATGACAACAGCAGGTGTTGAGCAACTTGTGTCGGACTGCTATGCAATAGGGTCCGTGAAGGTGCGGAGTCTTGCGGGGCATTTCTTTCTGTTCTCCGGATTTTCAATTCTGCATGATCGCCTGATTTACGAAAACACGTAAGGGCGTTCTGCGCGCGATTATTAATCTGGTAATTCCGGTTTAAACGGTCCTCCCGATATCGGGTGGCTCGCGGGGATATTCGCGCGTCGTAAATGCAGTGATTTTATAAGCATTGCAATTGAAATCGTGTTAAATGCGCCCGCGCTATCAGGGGGAGTGCGCGCGCATTCATCCAACGCTCCCCTGTTTTATCAGGAAGACCACAATCATGAAGAAGATTCAGGCCATTTCGCTCGCCGCCATGCTCTCTCTCGGTTCGGCTGCCGCATTTGCAGGCGGTGCCGGCGGTGTGGGCGCGCCGTCGTCCTCCACCACGTCGGCGGTGGGCGCAGCGGGCGTCGGCTTTGGCGCTTCGGCGCTCACGTCGAACTCGACGTCGTCGGTCAACGGCAGCTTCACCTCGGCGCTGACGGTGCCGGGCCATATCGACGCCACGGTGTCGCAAGGCAATCAGTCCTTCTCGAACGCGAGCCTCACGTTCGGTTCGAGCTACACGGCGCAAAACGGCAACTCGCAAACCTACGGCCAGACGGCTAACGGCTACGTCGGCCAGACCGGCACGACGACCACGAACCAGAATTCGTCGACGCTCGGCTTCACGAGCGCGACGCAGTCGGGTTCGCAGAACTTCAATTCGTCGGTGATCAACACGTCGTTCAACGGTTCGAGCGGCAGCTACGGCGGCTCGGGCTTTACGTCGAACGCAACGGCGAACGGCAGCGGCACGGCCAATGCGGACGGCGGCGTCGGCATCGTCGCGGCGGGCGGTTCGGGTTCGCTCACGGGCGGTATGCACTGGTAATCCGAACGGGTCAGCCGTTCACTAGCGCGTCGGAGAGGGGGCGCTGCCCCCTTTTCCGTTCACGGAGAGAAGAATGAGCAAGCTGAAACAAAAAATCGCCGTTGCCGGGGTGTTGCTGTTCGCAGGCGCCGCGTGGGCGCAAACCACGCCGACGATGACGTCGGGGACCACGTCCACGTCGAGCCAGACGAGCACCGTCTCCAATACCGTGGTACTGCCGAGCGGCGGCGCGTCAGACGTGACGTATCACGGTTCTTACGATGTGCGCACGACGCCCACGGTCTATGCGCCGGCCTTGACGGCCTCGGTGACCGAGACCTGCTGGGGCAGTATTTCTGCTGCGGTGTCGGTGGTGGGCGTGGGCGCGACGGCCGCGGGCACCATCAAGGACATGGACTGCAACAAGCGCCTGAATGCGGCCGTGGCGTGGCGCATGGACCGCAAGGACATTGCGTTCAACATCATGTGTCAGGAAGACGACTTTCGCGAGGCGGCCGCGCTCACCGATCATCCGTGCGGCGACAATCGCAAGGTCGCGAAGAACGATGGCGCGCCCGTGCAATTGCGCAACGCCGACACGAGCCCGGATCCGAAGCTGCAGGAGCCGACCGACCCGTTCGTGCGCGAACGCGAGCACTTGCCTGCGTTGCCGCTTGCGCAGGCGCTCGTGCCTTCGGCTCATTGAATCGCGCGAGGCTGAAGAGAAGAGGGCGCGCGCCTGTTCTCTCCAGCTCAAGCGGAAAGACATAATTGATTCGGTATCCTGTATGCTCTCGGTGTCTGCGAATTTGCGTGAACGGTTCCGCGAAAGCGCAGGCAAAGCGAACAGGCGCGCAAAAGCGTGCCGCCAGGGCACGCTTTGTTCGGGGACGACTCGCAAGCGAACTCGCGGCGCGAACCGCGAGCGCGCGACGACTACGTACTCACTCGACCGTTTCCGCCTGGTGCAGGCGCGGCAGAAGCCGGTCGAATTCGCGGCGCACGAGGCCATAGCACTCGCAGGCGCGGGCTTCGAGACCTTCGCGGTCGAGCACACGGATATGACCGCGGCTGTGGTGGATCAGGCCTTCGTCATGCAGCTTGCCGGCCGCTTCGGTAATGCCTTCGCGGCGCACGCCGAGCATGTCGGCAATCAGTTGCTGCGTGACGTTGAGATCGTTGGAAGCCACGCGGTCCACTTCGATCAGCAGCCAGCGGCACAACTGCTTGTTGAGCGAATGGTGACGATTGCACGCGGCGGTCTGTGCGACCTGCGTGAGCAGCGCGTGCATATAGAGCAGCATGAGGCGGCGCAGGAAGTCCGAGCGCGCGAACTGCTGCTTGAGGGCTTGCGCGCTCATGCGATAAGCGAAGCCCGCGCATTGCACCTGCACGCGGTTCGGCATCGTTTCGCCGCCGGTGAGCACGGGCACGCCCGTCATGCCCTCGCGGCCGACCGCTGCGATTTCGACCGAACTGCCGTCTTCCATCGTCGAGAGCAGCGAGACGATCGCCGTAGTCGGAAAGTACACGTGATGAATGCGCTGGCCCGAATCGCAGATCAACTGCTCGGTGCGCAGATGAACGAGTTCGAGGTGCGGGGCGAGAGCCTGCCATTCATGCGACGGGAGGGCGCCCAGCAAATGGTTGCCGTGAAGATCGGATTGAAGGGTTAACATGACTGGTCCTCGTGCGAAGCGGCGCGAGCCGCCTCCTGTTTTTTGATTCCGTACGCCGAACTCGTTGTTGTTTGCCGTTTCCCGTGCGGCTTTTGCGTTCGTCGTGCCGGCCCCATAGTCCCGCTTGTTCGTGCTCTTTCCTGCTTGTTCCTGCACTTCTTTCTGCGTTTTTCCTGCGCTTGTTACTGCGCTTGTTACTGCGTCCCCGCTCTGTCCTGCCCGGTCCCACTCGCGTGCGCTTGTGTGCGCGGTATCGCTTGTCCGCGTCTCGCGTCTTTGCGGTGATCTCTCTTTAGCAGGGTGTGTGCCAGTTGGTGCGAAAGCACGCATTCAAGCGGCTAAGCGAGTGTTGGCCATGCGGCAGCGCGGCATAACGCAGCATTTTTGTTTCAGTTTTGTACGGCGACTTTGCGCATCGAGGCACCGCGCATCGCATTTTTGAAAGCCGCAAGTTGATGATTCAATTGAGTTATTTACCTCGGTAACAGGGGCATTCAGAAATGGCTCCTGCGTGAAACATGCATTCGGGGCGACGCGTGCCCCAGGCCAAAAAACAAGTGTTTTTGATTCAGTTCTGTTGCAACGCAGACGTAGCCGGCGGAAAAGCGTTCGGTGTTGAAACCTCACGTGTGAGCCGCTTTGCCGCGCGCTTGGCCGGGCGCATGCGATCAGTGTGGGTATGCGTACAGATTGGCATGCCGAGGTTTGCTCCAATGGGGTCCGGAAAAGGTCTCATGAATGCGTGAGGCCTGAGAGGTCCGGGAGGCGCGTGACGCTTCGGGCGAGCCCGCCGGCAGGCAGGCGCGGCGTTCGTCGACGTGACCCGACGTATTTCAACGGGGAGCTCACTGTATGAACCAGCTCGTGACGCCAGCCGGCTTGATCGCGGCAGCCAATGAACCCGAAGTCGCGCTCATCGTTCAGCCCGTGTTGCTGGCCGGGGGCTCGGGCACGCGGCTTTGGCCGCTCTCGCGCGAGCATTGTCCGAAACAGCTGATCGATCTGCTCGACGGCGAGTCGCTGCTCGAAGCCACCGTGCGGCGGCTCGACGGCGTGTACGCCCAGGCGGGCGACGCAATCCGCAAGGCCGCGCCTGTTGTTGTGAGCAGCGAGGAGTTGCGGCTCATGACCGTCGACCGGCTCGGCCGCAGCGGTATGCCCGCGCGGGTCGTGCTCGAGCCGGTCGCGCGCAACACGGCGCCGGCCCTCACGGTGGCGGCGCTGGCGGCGCGCGCCGGGCACGAGGCGGCACTGGCCAGCAACGGCGCCGGTGGCGTGTGCGACAGCGACCCGGTGCTCATCGCCATGCCGGCCGACCACCTGATCGCCGATCGCGCGGCGTTTGCCGCCGCGCTCGAAGAAGCGGTGGGCTACGCGGCGCGGGGCGCGATCGTCACGCTGGGCGTGCCGCCGCAGCGCGCGGAAACCGGTTACGGGTACATCGGCGCGGGGGCGGCGCTCGGCGCCAGCGGCGCGCGCGTGATCGAGCGTTTCGTGGAAAAACCGGGCGCCGAACTCGCGGCGAGTTACGTGGCCTCGGGCGATTACCTCTGGAATAGCGGCATTTTCGTGGTGCGCGCATCGGTTTGGCTCGCCGCGATCGCGCATTGCCGGCCGGCCATCGCGGCGCAATGCGCGGCGGCGTTCGAGGCGGCCGCAGTTGATGCCGACGGCACCGTGCATCTCGATGCGGCGGCGCTCGCCGCCTGCCCGTCCGATTCGATCGACTACGCGGTGATGGAGTCGCTCGGCGCGGACGCGCGGCTCGCGGGCGTGGTCGTGCCGCTCGTGGCCGGCTGGTCCGATGTCGGCGCATGGGACGCGGTGTGGCAGGTATCGAACAAGGACGCAAGCGGCAACGTGGCGCGCGGCCGTGTGATGTTCGAAGACGTGACTGACACGTTCGCACACTCGGACGGACGGCTCGTTGCCTGCGTGGGCGTGCACGGCGTGGTGGTGGTCGAGACGGCCGACGCAGTCCTCGTCGCGGCGAGGGATCGGGTGCAGGACGTGAAGGCGATCGTCGGCAAGCTCAGGCAGGAGCGCAGCGCGGTTGCGCAGCATCACCGGCGTGTGGAGCGGCCGTGGGGCTGCTACGACTCGCTCGATCAGGGCGAGCGCTTCCAGGTCAAGCGCATCGTCGTGAAGCCGGGCGGGCGGCTGTCGCTGCAGATGCATCACCACCGCGCGGAGCACTGGACCGTGGTGCGTGGCACGGCACGTGTCACGCGCGGCGAGGAAATTTTCCTGCTTTCGGAAAACGAATCGACCTACATTCCGCTCGGTGTGAAGCACCGGCTGGAGAATCCCGGCAAGACGCCGCTCGAGATCATCGAGGTGCAGTCGGGCGGTTATCTGGGCGAGGACGACATCGTCCGCTTTGACGATGAGTATGGGCGGATACAACGTTGAACGAGTGCAGCGTTGAAAAGCACGACGTGGGTCAGCGTGCGAAAAGCGTACGCAGAAGAAACATGCACGCCGGCATCGCTGCATATGCACAGCCAGGGAATGCCGATCGATCCGGAAGCGGATTCAAAAGCAGATTGAAAGCGCGTTGATTGAAGTAAGTGGGCGGTCCATACGATCGCCTTACAAAAAGAGCAGCGCAAGGGCCGACGTAACACGCGTACATACGAACAATGCGCATGCGCGCAAGCATCATGTCAGGAGATATCCTGGCTGGCGAATTATGCGAAACGCATGGCAACGTAACACCTAAGTTCGACGACGCACGAGGGCCCGCGCAGTATCCGGCAAACATGGGCGATAACGTCCACATCGGGGGGGTAGGGTCATGGAACTGGGGAACAAGGAACGCTCGCTCGTCAGCAAGGTGATGGACGGGCTGATTTCAGGCATCGTCGAGGAGCGCTACGGCGCAGTGCTGCCTCCGCAGGACATCCTGTCAAAGGAGTTCGACGTGAGCCGCACGGTCATGCGCGAGGCGCTCTCCATGCTGCTCGCGCGCCACATGCTCGACGTGCGGCCGAAGATAGGCACGCGCATCCGGCCCATGCGCGACTGGCGCATGATCGACGAGGACGTCGTGAACTGGCGTTTCCGGTCGAAACCGGACAAGACGTTTTTGCGCGACGTGATCGAATTTCGCGGCCTGATCGAACCGGCGGCGTGCGCACTCGCCGCCACGCGCGCGAGCGCGGCGGACATTGCGGGCATTCGCGAGGCGTTCGAGGTCCTGCGCCAGACGAGCACCGACGATCCGAATTTCCAGACTGCCGACGCTCTTCTGCACACGCGCATCCTCGCGGCGAGCGGGAATCAGTTTTATCAGCAGATGGCGGCGATCATTCGCGGCGCACTCTCGCTCGTGAATCCGATTCTCAACACGCGTGACGGCGGCTGGAACAATGTCGTAGCGGCGCATGGGCGCATCGTCGAGGCAATCGAGCGGCGTGCGCCGAAAGAGGCCGAAGCGGCCGCGCTCGCGATGATCGAATACACCGCCGACGAACTCACTCGCGCGCTCGCGCCCGAGGCGTTGGAGCAGCGCTAAGGCCGTTGGCAGCGTCGATTCGCTCACATCAATGCGCTTGCTGCGCGCGGATTGATGCGAGCGCATTGCGGCGCGCTGCGCGGGCCGGTATCGTGCGTGTCTTTGGGTGCGCCGCGTGTGTCGTACGTTACGTACACCGCGCGGCGGCCCTCGACTTCACAGCCGGAGCACGCAGCACATGAGCGAAACACAAACGATACGTTGGGGCATCGTCGGCGCGGGCCGCATTGCGCACCGCTTCGCGCAGGGCGTCGCGCACGTCGCGCACGCGCGCGTCGCGCACGCGCGCGTCGAAGCGGTCTGGTCGCGCCGCGCAACGACTGCTCAGGCGCTTGCCGCCACCTGCGGCGCGAAGGCGTGCGAGAGCGTGGATGCGCTCTTCGCAAGCGGCATCGACGCCGTGTATATCGCCACGATGCAGGATACTCACGCCCACTACGCGATTGCCGCGCTCGAAGCGGGGCTGCCCGTGCTGTGCGAAAAACCCGCCACCGTGAACGGCGCGCAGCTCGAACGTGTGCTCGACGCGGCGCGCCGCGCGCAGCGCCTCTTCATGGAGGCGATGAAACCGCCGTTCTACCCCCTCTATCGAAAGTTGCGCGCGCAACTCGATGCCGATCCCATCGGTCCGGTCGGACTCGTGCGCGCGGGCTGTTCAGTGGCCAGTGTGCCCACCGACCATCCTTCGCTTTCATTCGAGCAAGCGGGCGGGGCGCTGCTCGATATCGGCGTGTACGAGATGTTTCTCGCGGTCGACTGGCTCGGCGCGCCGCGTGAGGTGCAGACGGTCGGGCGCCTCGGCTCGACAGGCGTGGACACCTTCGCGAGCCTGAACTGCCAGCATGAGCGCGGCATTGCGCAGCTGTTCTGCGGGCTCGATCTGCACGGCTATGGCGACGCGCTGCTCGCGGGGCCGCTCGGCAACGTGACGATCCACGCGAACTGGTGGAATCCGGCGCGTGCGACGGTGCGTTATGTGGATGGCCGCGTCGTCGAGCTCGACGAGCCGTTCGAGGGCGGCGGCCTCAACTACGAGACTGCGCACTTCTGCGAATTGCTGCGCGCGGGCGCGCTCGAAAGCCCGGTGATGACGCACGACACTTCGCGCCGCATGCTCGCGATGGCCGACGCCGCGCGCGCGGCGCTCGGACTGCGTTTCCCCTGCGAATGACGCGTCAGGAAGCCGCCTGAAAACAAAACGGCCCGCTCGTGCGGGCCGTGTTTGAAACGCGCCTGGTATCAGTGACGTGAAGGCAGCGCGAGGCGTTTTTCGTACCAGTGCTGCACCCATTCGAGCACCTGGCAGAGCACCCAGTAAATGGCGGCCGCCGCGAGATAGAGCGGCAGCGGTTGATACGTCGAAGCGATGATTTCCTGCGCACTGCGCAGCAGCTCCGTCACGGTGATGACCGAAACGAGCGACGTGTCCTTGATGAGACTGATGAGGCTGTTCGAGAGACTCGGCACGGCGATGCGAAGCGCCTGCGGCGCGATCACGTAGCGCAGCGTCTGGGTGCGCGAAAGGCCAAGGCTGTAAGCCGCGAGCCACTGCCCGCTGTGTATGCCGAGAATCGCGCCACGCATGCTCTCCGAGAGATACGCCGCCACGTTCGCGGAAAGCGCGATCACGCCCGCGGGCGTCGGATCGAGCGAAATACCGATGCTCGGCAATCCGTAGTAAATGACGAAGATCTGCACGAGCAGCGGCGTGCCGCGCATCAGGCTCACGTACACACGCGCGATGAACACGAGCGGGCGGTTCGAGCTGATGCCCATGAGCGCGAGCACGGCGCCGCCGATGAGCCCGAAGATCATCGAAAGCACGGCGAACTTGACCGTCAGCACCGCGCCCTGTGCGAGCACCGGCAGCGACTGGATGATGAGCGTATAGATGGGCATGGGCGTAGGTAACGAGGTGGAGTGGCGCGTTTTGCAATGGACGCACATGTGCGAAGGGCGGCATCGTGCGATGCCGCCCTTCGCGTCAGCCGGACTGAGCGTCCCTCAGGATCATTGCGTGATCGGCTTGGTCACGTCGATGCCGAACCACTTGTCCGAGATCTTCGTGAAAGTGCCGTCGGCTTCGAGCTGCGTCATCGCGTCGTCGATCGCCTTGGCGAACTTCGGATTGCCCTTCTTGAACGGGATAGCCGACGGGTTGCCGTTGCCGACGATCGCGCCCGTGCGCAGCGGCAGCTGCGAGTTCTTCAGCAGGTAAGCGAGCATCAGGCGGTCGTTGAGCGCCGCGTCGAGACGGTTCGCTGCGAGGTCGCGCAAATACTCGGGCGCGCCCGGATAGGTCTTCACGTCGATGCCCGGCACCGACTTGGCCATGTCCATGTAGTTCGTGCCGAGACCGACGCCGAGCTTCTTGCCCTTCAGGTCTTCGAGCGTCTTGAACTGGCGCGTGTCGTCCTTGCGCTGGATGAGCTGCGCGGCTGAGTACGTGTACGCCGGCGAGAAGTCGAGCACCGCCTTGCGCTGGTCGGTCACGCCGACCTGGTTCACGATCACGTCGAACTTGCCTGCCTGCAGGCCCGCGATGATGCCGCTCCATTCGGTCGTGACGAATTCGGGCTTGAGGCCCATTTTCGCGGCCACAGCCTTGGCGATGTCGACGTCATAGCCGACCAGCTCGCCGCTCGGCGCCTTCGAATTGAACGGGGGGAACGTGCCTTCGAGACCGATGCGCAGCGTGCCGCGCGCCTTGGCCTGATCGAGCAGGTCGTCGGCGTGGGCGCTCGCTGCGACGAACGATGCGCCAACGATTGCAAGTGCAAGGAGTTTTTTCAGCAAACCGGCTTTCATGTTTTCCTCTTGTTCTGCTGCTGCGATTCTAGTGCTAGTGCACAGCGCCTCCGATGCGCCATGACTAGCCTGCCACTATAGCTTCAGGCGCGGCCCGAGGCCAGCGCCCGCGCACATTCGGCGACGAGCGCCGGACCGCGATAGATGAAGCCCGTATAGATCTGCACGAGCGAGGCGCCGGCTGCGATCTTCTCGCGCGCGTCGTCGCCCGAAAAAATGCCGCCCACGCCGATGATCGGCACGTCGCCGCCCAGCTCGGCGCGCAGCTTGCGGATCACGTTGTTCGAGGCGTCGAATACCGGGCGTCCCGAGAGGCCGCCGGTTTCGTTCGCATTCGGCATGCCTTCCACCGCCGTGCGCGAGAGCGTGGTGTTGGTCGCGATCACGCCTTCGATCTTGTGGCGCAGGAGCGTGTCGGCGATTTCCTTGACCTGCTCGTCGTCGAGATCGGGGGCGATCTTGAGCGCGAGCGGCACGAGCTTGCCGTGCATGTCGGCCAGGCGCTGCTGTTTGTCCTTGAGCGCCGCGAGGAGCGCGTCGAGTTCGCCGCCGCCTTGTAGCTGGCGCAGGTTCTTCGTGTTCGGCGACGAGATATTGATCGTCACGTAGCTCGCGAACGGGTAGACGCGCTCGAGGCAGAAGAGATAGTCCTCGGCGGCGCGCTCGATCGGCGTGTCGGCGTTCTTGCCGATGTTCAGGCCGAGGATGCCGCGATAGCGCGCGGCCTGCACG
The DNA here is from genome assembly GCF_905220185.1 of Paraburkholderia sp. J11-2. Lineage (NCBI taxonomy): Bacteria > Pseudomonadati > Pseudomonadota > Betaproteobacteria > Burkholderiales > Burkholderiaceae > Paraburkholderia > Paraburkholderia sp. J11-2. The sequence goes on from NZ_CAJMYY010000018.1 coordinate 139,897, forward strand.
TTCTTCACGAACTGCTCGACGCCGTGATTGTTGAACCCCATGCGGTTGATGATGCCCCCCGCCTGCGGCAGCCGGAAAATGCGCGGACGCGGATTGCCGGGCTGCGGGCGCGGCGTGACCGTGCCCACCTCGATGAAGCCGAAGCCGAGCGCGGCGAAACCGTCGATCGCGGCGCCTTCCTTGTCGAGGCCTGCGGCGAGGCCCACAGGATTGCGGAAGGTGAGGCCCATGACGGTGCGCGGCGAATCGGGCACGCGCGGCGCGAGCAGGCCGGCCATGCCGGTGCGGCCCGCGGCGCCGATCATGCGCAGGGAGAGGTGGTGGGCGTCTTCGGCGTCCATGCGAAAGAGCTGGTCGCGGACGAACGGATAAAGGGTGCTGAACACGGGAAGAAGGCGCGGGCGCCGGAAAATGGGAACCCGCTATTTTACCGGCAACGCGAGCCCGGGGCGATGTGCCGGGGGCTCAGGCTTCGGGCGTGAGTGCGGCCCATGCACCGTCGAAGAGGCCTTCGAGCGGCTGGAAGCGCGCCTTGTACGCCATTTTCGGGCTCTCGCGGATCCAGTAGCCGAGGTACACGTAAGGCAGCTGAAGGCTGCGGGCCTGCTCGATCTGCCAGAGGATGTTGTACGTGCCGTAGCTCGTGTGGAGCGTATCGGGGTCGAAGAACGTGTAGACCGAGGAGAGTCCGTCGCCGAGGATGTCGATCATGCTCACCATGCACAGCGTGCCGGGCTCGTCCGGGTGCGCGGGGTTCGGCTCGCGGAATTCGACGAGGCGTGAATTGATCCGGCTTTGCAGCAGGAACTGCTCGTACTGGTCGCGGCTGTCGCGGTCCATGCCGCCGCCCGCGTGGCGCGCCGACTGATAGCGCATGTAGAGCGCGTAGTGCGACTCGTCGTAGTGCAGCGGCGCGACGGTGGCGACGAGCGCGTCATGGCGCTTCCAGGCGCGGCGCTGCGTGCGGTTCGGCGTGAAGCGCTCGACTGGCACACGCACCGGCACGCACGCGCGGCAACCGTCGCAGTAGGGGCGATAGGTGAACACGCCCGAGCGCCGGAAGCCGGCCTTCACGAGATCGGTATAGACGTCGGAGTTGATGAGATGACTGGGCGTTGCCACCTGCGAGCGCGCGATGCGCCCCTCCAGGTAACTGCAGGGGTAGGGCGCCGTTGCATAGAATTGCAGCGCGGAAAGCGGTGAAAGCGGCAGCTCGTTTGGATGCGTCACGTTGGCAGCTCTCGTAGCAGTTCGGATCGTCGCGTGGCGCGCGCGTAAGCCTTGCCAGATCACGCGGCGACGGGTTCTCTATTCAGTCTAACATTGACGCCGAACATGTATCCATCGAATTGCGCTGGCTGTAGCAAGCGCGCACGCGGGCGTCCCGCGCCGCTCATATGCCACTCATTTGCGGCTCGCCGGCCATTCACGCAGCGGGCAGAAACGCGTCGGGCGTGCCTCGACCGCCGAGCAGATCGGCGAGCACGCCTTTGTCGAATTTCCACGGAATCGGCGCGGCGTTCACATGCGTGCGCACATGGGCGATGAATGCCTTGCGCGAGATTTCGCGCCCGCCGAGCGAGGCGAGATGCGCGGTGTTCTGCTGGCAATCGATCAATTCGACGCCGTGGCGGCGCAGATGCGCGACGAGCGCCGCGAGCGCGATCTTCGAGGCGTCGGTGACGGAGGCGAACATCGATTCGCCGAAGAACATCGTGCCGAGCGCCACGCCGTAGAGCCCGCCCACGCGCTCGCCGCCGAACCAGGCTTCGATGCTGTGCGCATCGCCGATGCGGTGCAGGGTCGAGTAGGCGTCGATGACGTCGCCTGTGATCCAGGTGCCGCGCTGGCCGTGCCGCGGCGCATTCGCGCACGCACGCATGACCGCTGCGAAATTGTTGTCGACGCGAATTTCCCACGTGTCCTCACGCAGCACGCGCTTGAGCGTCTTCTTTAACGAAGGCGAGACCTTGAACTCGTCGGGACGCAGGATCATGCGCGGGTCGGGGCTCCACCAGAGCACCGGCTGGCCGTCGGAATACCACGGGAAGATGCCGCGCCGGTAGGCGTCGATGAGGCGCGAGGGCAGCAGATCGGCGCTGGCGGCGAGCAGGCCCGGCGCGCCGCTCGACGCGCCGAGCGCGCGCTCGACGGCGGGAAACGGTTCGTCGGGCGAAAGCCAGGGGACCATCGTCGCGGGCGCAGTCGGAAGAACAGTCAGCCGTCGCGCAGCGAGCGCAGGACGTCGCCGGTGTGCAGCCCGAAGCTGCCGGACTGGCGATCGGCGAAGAAACAGCGCAGCGTCTGCCCGACCGTTGGGAACGCAATCTCGTCCCAGGGAATCTCGTGCTCTTCGAATAGCCGCACTTCGAGGCTTTCTTCACCGGCTGCGATATCGAGGTCGAGCAGGCGCGCGAGATAGAACAGATGCACCTGGTGCACGCGCGGCACGTTCAGGAGTGAAAAGAGGTTCTGCACCTCGACGCGCGCGCCGGCTTCTTCCAGCGTTTCGCGCGCCGCGGCTTCGGCGGTCGTCTCGCCCATCTCCATGAAGCCGGCGGGCAGCGTCCAGTAGCCGTAGCGCGGCTCGATGGCGCGGCGGCACAACAGCACCTTGTCTTCCCAGACCGGAACCGTGCCGACCACGTTGCGCGGATTCTGATAGTGAATGGTGCCGCAGTGTGAGCAGACGTAGCGTTCGCGATTGTCGCCGGGCGGAATGAGCAGGCTGACCGCCTGACCGCAAGTCGAGCAGAATTTCATGGGCACGATAGGGGGATGGGTGATGCGAGTTTATCACCGCTCAGATCGTCGCTCATGTGCTCGCAGGGAAATGGCAAGAATGCCACCTCGTGAGGATCGCGCTTTGGAGTGCGTGCCTTGAAGGTCGCGCTGCGAAGGCGGTAAACGGAAAAAGGGTTACAGGCCGATGACCTGTAACCCTTTCGAATTCTGCTGGTTGCGGGGGTAGGATTTGAACCTACGACCTTCGGGTTATGAGCCCGACGAGCTGCCAGACTGCTCCACCCCGCGTCCGTCGAAGAAAAGATTATATGACAGTTCGCGCCGCGTTGCAACAACAAATGACGGTCGCCTTTCCACGCGTTTGCAAAATGTTTGCGGGGCGCACGTGCCATGGCTTGCGAGGCCGTCAGGATAGAATCGGGGCTCGGTCGGCGCAACGTTCACGCTGCGCCTTGGTTCTTCATGCGCACCGCGCTTCACACGCTTCTTCCATGGACATTCCCCTCGACCTGCAATCGATAGCCGCGCAGGAGCACGCGCTGGTGTTTCCCCGTTTCGACGCCGATCGCGCCTGGCAGCTCGGCTCGCATCTGCATGAACTTGCGCGTGCCCGCGCGGTGCCCGTCGCCATCGACGTGCGCACGTTCGGCCAGCAGCTCTTTTTCTGCGCGCTCGACGGCGCCACGCCCGACAACGCCGACTGGGTGCGCCGCAAGTCGCGCGTGGTCGAGCACTTTCGGCGCAGCTCCTATGCGATCGGCTTGCGCATGCAGCAAACCGGCACGACGCTCGCCGACAAGCACGGCTTGCCCATCACCGATTTCGCACCGCATGGCGGCTCGTTCCCGCTTACGGTCGCGGGCGCGGGCGTGATCGGCTCGGTCACCGTCTCGGGGCTGCCACAGCGCGCCGATCATGAACTGGTGGTCGAGGCGCTTTGTGCGCAACTCGACGTCGACTATGCGCAACTCGCGCTCGCGAAGGTCTAAAACGATGCGCTTTCCCGCACTCTCAGCCTGGACCTGGCTCGTCATCGCGATCGTCGCGGAAGTCATCGCCACTTCTGCACTGCGCGCTTCGGATGGTTTCACGCGGCTCGTGCCCTCGGCGATCGTCGTGGTGGGGTATGGCATCGCGTTCTATGGGCTCTCGCTCACCTTGCGCAGTTTGCCCGTCGGCATCGTCTACGCGGTGTGGTCGGGCGTGGGCATCGTGCTCATCACGCTGGTGGCGATGGCGCTCTATCGGCAGGTGCCCGATCTGCCGGCCGTGCTCGGGCTCGGCCTCATCGTGGCCGGCGTGGTCGTGCTGAATCTGTTCTCGAAGATGCAGGCGCACTGAAAGCTGACGCTGCTGCGGCCACATTCGCGCCAGACATCGCGTCTCGCGCGTAGTATGGCCGGTTACCGCCGCGCACCGCGTGGTCCTGCGGCGGCAGTGCTTTCTGCTGGTTTTCCCCATTGGGGCTGGACATGATCATTCGTTTTCCCGCCGACGCGCCGCTCTATCGCGACGCCAATCTGACCGTGGTCTTCCCCGCACTCGTCGACGGCACACGCGTACCGTGCGCGATTTCCGTCGAGGCGCTCGAGGACCATTTCGGCGCGCTGCCGGCGAGCCGCGACGCGTCGATGCAGGCGTTCGACGCGGGTCGTCCGCGCATCGAGGCCGTGGCACGCGCCCATCTCGAACTCAGCAATGGCACGCCGGTGCTGCTCAAGAGCGGACACTTTCCGCCCGGACGCCTGGATTCGTAGTGCAGGGCGCGCCCGCCCGGGCGTCACAGGACATTTCGGTTACGGCAACCGCCAGGCGTCGTCATGGGAATCGTCGAACGCAAGCATCGCGAACTGCCAGCCAGGCAAGCAGCGCGCGCGCACGACCGGCGCGAGCGCATTCTCGATGCTGCGCGCCGCATCGTCATGCGCGAAGGCCTCGCCGCGCTCTCGATGCGCAAGATCGCCGACGCGATCGGATATTCGCCAGCGTCCCTCTACCTGCATTTCTCGGGCCGCGACGAGATTGCCGAGGCGCTCGGTCAAGAGGGTTGCGCGCAACTGCTTGCGCAGCTCGAACCACTCACGCTGATCGCCGACGCGCGCGAGCGGCTTCATGCGCTCGCACACGCCTACGTGGCTTATGGCTGCGACCATCCGCAGACTTACGAACTCATCTTCATGGCGCGCAAGGCGCGCCCGGCGCATGCGGAGCCGGCCGCGCGCCGTCAGAACGACGCGCCTGTTGCGGTTGATGAACCTGACACAGACGCCGCGCCGGCCTGCGGCGCGCAGCTCTTTGCCGCTACGCTCTCCGCACTCGCACCGGCGAGCGGGGCGCGTGTCGACAGCGCCGTGCTCGCGCAGTCGCTTTGGGCAACGCTGCACGGCGTGGTGATGCTCACGCTCGCACGTGCCGGCTTTCAGCACGCCGCACCCGGTCCGTTGATCGACGCCACGCTCGATGCCTGGTTCGGCACGCGCGCCGCCGCGGCTACGCCGTCGACCGCGCCAGCGCCTCGGGTGGCGACGTGATAGCCTCAAGCAGTCTGTGACCGCACCTCACGCGATCTGAAGATGCCGCTCATCGTTCCGCCTTGCCAATCGCCATGTCACACGAAGCCAACGCAAGCCCGACCGCAACCGATACCGACGCGCACGTGGTGACACGCGTAGCGAACCGTATCGGCTTTATCGAACTCGAACGCCCGCAGGCGCTCAATGCGCTCACCACTGGCATGGTCCGCACGATGCACGCGGCGCTCGATCGCTGGCGCGACGACCCGGGCGTGCTCGCAGTGATCGTGCGCACGCGCCATGCGCGCGCGTTCTGCGCCGGCGGTGACATTCGATTCCTGTACGAGTCGTACCGCGCGGGCGATCAGGCGGCGCTCGACACGTTTTTCTCCGACGAATATCGCCTGAATCACGCCATCTTCACGTTTCCGAAACCGTATATCGCGCTGCTCAACGGTGTGGTCATGGGCGGCGGCATGGGCATCTCGCAGGGCGCGCATCGCACGGGCGGCCTGCGGCTCGTGGGGTCGAGCACGCGCATGGCGATGCCGGAGACGCGCATTGGCCTCTTTCCCGATGTCGGCATGGGCTGGTTCCTTGCGCGCACGCCTGGCGCGATTGGCCGGTATCTCGCGGTGACCGGCGAGACGCTCGACCAGGCGAGCGGGGTCTATGCGGGCCTCGCCGACGCGTCGCTAGACGAGGCCGCGTGGCCCGCGCTGCTCGATGCGCTCGAGAGCGAGCCGTTCGCAAGTGGCGCGGAATTGGTCGCGCATATCCGACAGGCGGCGCTGCCCGCGGCCGAGTTGCAGCGCCTCGCCGAAGGTTCGTCGCTGGCTGCGGTTCGCGGCTGGATCGACCGGCATTTCTCGCTTGCCGATGTGCCAGCCATGCTGGCTTCGCTCGCAGCCGCGCAGCGCACGGGCGAAGGTGCGCAAGCCGAATGGGCAGGGCAGATGGTGGAGGTGCTGCGCGAGCGCTCGCCGCTTTCGATGGCGGTGTCGCTGGAGGTTGTGTCGCGCGCGGAAGGCACGATGGCCGACTGCCTGCGCCGCGACCTCGATCTCACGCGCTCGAGCTTCGCGATCGGCGACGTCATGGAGGGCATACGCGCACGCATTATCGACAAGGACAATCATCCGCAGTGGCGCTTTGCGAATATCGAGGATGTGCGCCGCGAAGACGTCGAGCGGATGTTCGAGAGTCCCTGGAGTCCGGCGGACCATCCGCTGCGCGAACTGATGGGTTGAGCTGGCTGGCGCGGGAGCAGGGGAGGAAAGCGGGAGGGAAAAGCGCGGCGGTCAAACACGGGCCGCGCATCGTGCACGGCCCGCAGGCGGGGTCAGTCTTCGGCAGTTTCGCTCATGAACGCGCGCATGAAAACGAGCGCGCCCCAGCCCCACATCGCATTCGAGGCGAAGCCCGTGGCCAGCCGCGGCAGCATGTTGCCGCTCGGCCAGATGCCGCGCAGCGGATCGACGACGAACACCATTGCCGCGGTGAGCACGATGCCGCCGAACACGAACGCCTGAACCCACGGCGCGGGCCGCGCAGGCGACACGCGCAGCAGCCACGCCATCAGAATGGCCCAGACGGCGCTCCAGATCGCGTTCACGAGGAACTCGGGCAGCCCGAGTGGCAGGAACGGGTCCGTCGAAAATCCGGCCGCGTTGGTAACCTGCGCGGCATGCAGGAGCGCGAGCGTTGCCTCGCGAAAAAAGAGCGACGCCAGAAAGCCGGAGATGAACGGCAGAATCAGTTTTTGCATGAAATCGTGCGAGAGCTTGCTTGGCCTCACCGCGCAATGAGCCTGTGGGAGCGTTCTCGCGCGCGGCGCGCCGGTGTTTTTGTGGGTGCGTGCGCCATTATATCGGCGCGCGGTGCGCGCGAGGCGCGCCGTATGCTAAAGCGTCGGGCAAAGCACGAAAGTGGAAAACCTAAGCTCAAAAAAATCGTTCTAAAGGGCGAGGGCCGTCCCTAGACTGGTTCCCCATGAAGACGGCGCCGCCGTCGCCGGGCGCCGCGCGTGGCGTACCGCGAACGCGCCGGCGCAATCCGTCAGCTGTCCAATCCTTTCAATTGAGCCATGAGCGGCGCGTTCGTTTGCGCGGCGCGCCCGCGCGCGTCTGCTGCAAGTTGCGCCCCATGTTTCGAAATTCCTGGCAGGAGCTACGCATGAATGTTTTCTGGTTCATTCCGACCCACGGCGACAGCCGCTATCTGGGCACGACCCAGGGCGCGCGCGCGGCCGATCTCGCGTACTTCCAGCAGATCGCCGTGGCCGCCGATACGCTCGGCTACGAGGGCGTCCTGCTGCCCACGGGGCGCTCGTGCGAGGACGCATGGGTCGTGGCGTCCAGCCTCATCGCCGCGACGCGGCGCCTGAAGTTTCTCGTGGCGATCCGCCCAGGTCTTTCGTCGCCGGCGCTTTCCGCGCGCATGGCCGCCACGTTCGACCGGCTCTCCAATGGCCGTCTGCTCATCAATGTCGTGACGGGCGGCGACACGGCCGAACTGGAAGGCGATGGCTTTTTCGTCGATCACGACACCCGCTACGAAATCACCGACGAGTTCCTGCATATCTGGCGCCAGCTGCTCGCGGCATCGCACACGAACGAGGCGATCGACTTCGAAGGGCAGCATCTGCGCTCGGTCGGCGGCAAGGTCCTGTACCCGCCGGTGCAGCATCCGCATCCGCCGCTGTGGTTCGGCGGCTCTTCGCCGGCTGCGCACGCCATGGCGGGCGCGCACATCGACACGTATCTGACGTGGGGCGAGCCGCCCGAAGCCGTCGCGCGCAAGATCGCCGACATTCGTGCGCGCGCGGCCGAGCATGGGCGCACGATCCGCTTCGGCATCCGCCTGCATGTGATCGTGCGCGAGACCGAAGAGGAAGCGTGGGCCGCAGCCGACAAGCTCATCAGCCACCTCGACGACGAGACGGTTGCGCGCGCTCAGGCTGCGTTTGCGAAGATGGACTCGGAAGGGCAGCGCCGCATGGCTGCGCTGCACGGCGGCAAGCGCGGCACGCGCAAGGACCTCGAGGTGTATCCGAACCTGTGGGCGGGTGTGGGTCTCGTGCGTGGTGGCGCGGGCACGGCGCTCGTCGGCAATCCTGAACAGGTGGCGGCGCTCATGAAGGAATATGCGGCGCTTGGCATCGAGACCTTCATTTTGTCCGGCTATCCGCATCTGGAGGAATCCTATCGTTTTGCGGAGCTTGTATTCCCGCTGCTGCCGGGGCGCGCGGCGAAGGGCGCGGGCGGCCCGCTTTCGGGGCCGTTCGGCGAAGTGGTCGGCAATCACTATCTGCCGAAGGTGAGCCAGAGCTGAGGCACTGGACAAACGCAGCAATCGTGGAGAATGCAACGATGACGCAATCCGTAGTAACGGCCGCGCCCACCCGCGGTCCCGCAAGCCCCGACGGCGCACTGCGCGGTATGCGGGCATTTGTGCGGGCGAGCCGGCGGCGGATCGCGCCTTGGCTCGTGCCGCTGGCGGTGCTGGTGATCTGGGAGGTCGCCGCCAAAAGCGGCGCGCTCTCGACGCGTGTGCTGCCCGAGCCGCTCGCCGTGCTGCGGGCCGCCTGGTCGCTGATCGAGTCGGGCGAGATGTGGGCCGACGTGCGCGTGAGCACCTGGCGCGCGCTTTCGGGGTTCGCGATCGGTGGCGGCATCGGGCTCGTGCTTGGACTGGCTACGGGACTTTTCAAGCCCGTTGAAACCGCGCTCGACTCGACCGTGCAGATGGTCCGCAATATTCCGGCGCTCGCCATGATTCCGCTCGTGATCTTGTGGTTCGGCATTGGCGAGGAAGCAAAGGTCTTTCTCGTGGCGCTGGGCGTGTTCTTCCCGGTGTACGTGAATACGTTCCACGGCATCCGCTCGGTGGACGCCAACCTCGTGGAGATGGCGCGCAGCTACGGGCTCAAGGGTTTCGCGCTCTATCGCGAAGTGATATTGCCGGGGGCGTTGCCGTCGATACTCGTTGGCGTGCGCTTTGCGCTTGGCCTGATGTGGGTGACGCTGATCGTGGCCGAAACGATTTCCGCGCAATCGGGCATCGGATACATGACGATGAATGCGCGCGAATTCCTGCAAACCGACGTAGTGGTGGTCGGCATCCTGCTATACGCGGCGCTCGGCAAACTCGCTGATTGGCTGGCGAAGTGGCTCGAGCGCGTGGCGCTGCGCTGGCATCCCGCCTATCAACAGGAGAACGAAGCATGAGCGTGAGCCAGTTGGCATCGAACTACGGCGCAGGCCGGGACGGCTTTGAACGCGAGCCGGCGCGCGAACGCAACGGCCGTGCGCAGGTCGCCCGCGAAGGCGTGGCATTGCGCACGAATTCGCAGGGAGCGGACGCCGCCGTTGCACTGCGTGGCGTGGGAAAACGCTACGGCGAGCGTGCCGTGCTGAGCGGCTTTGACCTTGCGATCGAGCGCGGCAGCTTTGTTTCCATCGTCGGACGCAGCGGTTGCGGCAAGTCCACGCTGCTGCGTCTGATCGCAGGTCTCGAAGCGCCGGACGAGGGCGAGGTGCAACGGCGCGGCGCGGGTGGCGCGCCGCTCGACACGCGCATCATGTTCCAGGACGCACGCCTGCTGCCGTGGAAAACCGTGTTGCAGAACGTGATGCTCGGCCTCGGGCGACGTGCGCGCGACGACGCCCGCGCTGTGCTCGACGAGGTGGGCCTGCTTGCGCGCGCCGACGAGTGGCCCGCGCGACTCTCGGGCGGCCAGCGGCAGCGCGTGGCGCTTGCCCGCGCGCTGGTGCATCGTCCGAGCCTGTTGCTGCTAGACGAGCCGCTCGGTGCGCTCGACGCGCTCACGCGTATCGAGATGCATGCATTGATCGAGCGCTTGTGGCGCGAGCACCGCTTCACCGCGCTGCTGGTGACGCATGACGTGCACGAAGCCGTCGCGCTGGGCGACCGCATTCTGCTCGTCGAGGCGGGGCGTATCGCGCTCGATCAGACCGTGCCGCTCGAACGCCCGCGTGCGCGAGTGGACGCGCGCTTCGCTGCGCTCGAGGAGAGCGTTCTGCAGCGCGTGCTCGGCCACGGCGCGCAGCCAGCCACCGGGCGGCCTTCGGGCGCGGCGGCTTGAATCGTTTATCAGGAATCCTCTTTTTATACTCGAACTCCCGGAGCCTAACTTATGAGCATTACCGCCATCAACGTGCGCAACCAGTTTCGCGGCAAGATCAAGGAGATCATTCGCGGGCCCGTCGTTTCGGAAGTCGATGTCGACACGGCGTTCGGCATCGTGACTTCGGTGATTACCACGCGCTCGATCGACGAACTCGAGTTGAAAGTAGGATCGGAAGTGGTCGCGCTGGTGAAGTCCACGGAGGTGTCGATCGCGCGCCTGTGAAGCGGATCGCGCGTCGGGCCCGCCTGCGAGCCGCACAGGGGCGAAGTGCTAGCATGAACCGTCAGCAGAAGACGGAGAGGCGATCATGGAGCCGAAGGGCAACGACATGGGCGACTACCAGGAGCGCTACAAGGACTACGACATCGAAGTCGCGGTCGAGCAGGTGCTCACGGGTGTGAAGGCGCACTTTCGCGTGCTGAAGGGCGATACCGTTGTAGAGGACTGGCAGCTCGTGCATATCACGCGACTCTGGTCCACTGAGCACGCGGCGGCCCAGGCGGGCTTCGACGCCGCGCGCGCGTGGATCGATGCGCGCGGCGCGCAAGCTGGCTAGCGTTTGCCTTGCGAGCCCGAGGCAGGCGACTGGCTGGCCCGGCGCTCGGCAGCGGCGAACATGTCGCGGAGTTGCTGGCGCTCGGCGCCGCTCAGATGTGCGGCGGCGGCCGGCATGGTGAGCACGAGGTGCAGCGTGAGGATGCCGCGCGTGCCGTTGCGGTCCGCGAGCCCCTGGCCGGGCAGACGGATTGCCGTGCGCGCATTTGCGTTCGCTGGAATCTTCACCTCGAACGTGCGGCCGAGGACCTTCGCCTGGAGGCCGCCGCCCAGCATGGCAGTCACGAAGTCGATCTGCAGGTCGCAGGCAAGGTCGAGCCCGTTGCGCGTGAAGCCCGGGGCGCAAACGATGGAAACGGAAAACGTGGCGTCGCCGGGCGGCCCGCCATTCACGCCGGGATGGCCGCCGCCTGGCACCACCAGACGCTGACCGTCCCATGCTCCGCGAGGAATCTCGACAGCTTGCGATTTGCGCCACGTTTTCACGCCTGTGCCGTGACACTGCTCGCAAAGCGCGCCGCGATCTTCCTGCTCACACGCCGGACAGGGACCTTTGACAGGGTAGTGGGCTTGAACGCCGCCGCCGTCGAGTGCGACTTCGAGCGGCACGAATAGCTCGACGAGACAGTTCGCGCCGCGCATGGGCGGCGTCGCACGGCGGTGTCGCGTCGATGCTTCTCCGGTGCGGGTTTTGCTGGCCGGGTTTGCGGCGCCAGTTGTCCTGTCTGTTGGCGCGACGCGCCTGCCGCTCAGAATCTCGAAGGCTTCCTGAATGAGCTTGAACACCGGCTCGACCGTCGCCTCGCGTCCCTTGTTGCGGTCGGGGTGGTACTTCGCGCGCAAATGACGGTACGCGCGCTTGATCTCCGCCGGCGACGCAGTCTCCGGCAGCTGCAGCCGCCTGTAATATTCCTCGAAGCTCAAGGGCGTTCCCGGGTGTCTCTCGTGCACAGACGCAAAAAAGCCCGCAACCAGTGCGGGCTCATTTGTTCACTGCTGAATTCTTTGGGGGGCTGATGGGACTCGAACCCACGACAACAGGATTCAGAATCGAGTCGCCGAACAGCCAATTCAGGTTAAAAATCCAAGCCCTAGGATTTCGATTTCGGAATATATCGCACTTTGTCGACCCAACACTGGCGCGCGTTTGCAGCGACGTGTTCCGAAATTCCGATGCATTTTAGCCGGCATCGTAGACGTAGCGCCAGCGCTACAGCTTCGAGAAAAGCTGCGGAAGCTGTCCGATGCGCAGCTCAGCATGACGCCTCGTTGTACTGGCGTCTTTCGCTGTGTTCAGGCGGGAGGGCCTACCGGGATGAGATAGACGACAGTCTGGCCAGCAGGCAGGGCAAGCGCTTGCGCGGCTTTGTACCCGTCGACGGACCCAACGGGCACGGCGGCAAGCTTAAGGACGGCGGCCTGAAGCAGCATGTTCTGGACGGCATGCGCGGCCTCTTGCTGGGAGTAGGGAAGGTCCCGGGCGCCATACCGCTGGGAAAGCCGACTGGGGTCGGCGGCCACCGCGATGACGAGCGGCGCTGCCCCGACAGACGCTTGCCCGAGTGCAACGGCTTTCAACTTGGGTCGCAGGTCGGGCGTGGTGCGCGTCTCGGCCCGGTGGCCCTGTGGCAGGTAGTGCATGACCTCAGTGGCGCTCACCGCGTAGAGCTCAAGCGCGTACAAAGCGCCTGCCGAAGGAGACGCACGCTTGCCGTCTGGGCTGGTGATGCCCTGTCCAGCCCACAGCAACTGGCCGACCGTCTCGACTGGCAACGGTTCTGTGCCGAAGGTGCGCACGGATCTGCGTCGCGAAATGGCTTCTTCCAGGGAAACGGTGCCCGCGAAGGTGGGCTTGGGCAGTGCGATTTCATTGGTGTATTTAGCCTGGCTCGCCTGCGCGTGGCGGGTTCCCCCCTCAACGAGCGCCCCCGCGGCTACCAGAGCCAAAAGTTCACGGCGGTGCATGGTGCCTCCACGAGAGAATGAACAGACTCGTTGGCGGACCGCACAACCGGATGAAAGTCTGAAAGCCGAGGTGCCGCTGCAAGGCGAGTCGCGAAGTTCGGCTTGGCGCTGAGCGCTCCGCCAATGGGTTGACCAGCTTTGTCTCTTTCTGTGCGGGACAAGTCGACATTTCGTCAGACGAGGTGAAGCTTAGCTGCCGTGGAAGCCTAATCCAAGGTTTGCTTATCTCGCGCCAGCCACCGCAAGGACGGATTTCGAATCCGCTTGGCTCGCTTTTGCCCGCGGTTTTAGGCGAATGCCTGGAGGTTCGGCCCATTGTCATATTTCGTTGCTGTGGTGTCGGTGCTGAGTCCCGGCTTCACGTCGCGGAACGAGAGCGTCGGCCATGCTACTATTTCCTTTCAATTTGAAAGGAGACTGCTGATGGGTTGGAACATGCGCTTTGCCGACTACCGTGGTTATGACCTTCATTCGGAAACCATTGAGTGCCCCAATGAAATGTGGGTTTGGCGCGCGAAAGTGAGCAGGGGCACAGAACGCGACATTGCTTCGACGCAAGACCTGGAGACGGGCCACAGGACTCGGGACGATGCGGAAAGCGCCGGGTTCGCTTGGGGGCGCGCGAAGGTCGATGAAATCTTGATGGGCTAGGCGCGTCGCGCGCATTGGCTGCCTCTAGCGCGCTCCGCGTCGCTAGCCCTTTGCACAGGTTTGTCCACCGTTTTTGTGGACAACCGTGCGACCGAATCTGTGGATAAGCCCACGGCGGTTTCCAAACCTGTTCGCTCGCTGGGTCGCAGCAGGGGGCCACGGGAGCGGCGTGACAGGCGCACGCCTCTTTCGTGGGCGGCCAGTATGGGCTGCGCCTTTTGCTGTCGATGCCGACGTTCTGGCCGACGTTCGTGCTGTCGGCGCTGGTGAACGGGAAGCGCGTGAACACGTTTGGGTTGAGCGTGCGCAGGTCGTGGAGCTTGCAGACGGGGCGTCCGCCGCGATCGCATACGACGCCCACCACCTCGGCCATGCGCCGATGCCACAGCTCCGTGCCGACTGCGGCGTACTCTCCGGGGCTGCCAAGGCAGACGCTCGGTCACGCCAGGGCTAGACGTTCCAGGCGGCTGAGTGATTCGTGCAGGTGCCAGACCGGCGTGCCGACCCACGGAAGCGCCACGGCCATTCCTCGATCAGCACGTCAAGCGGACATGAAAGTCGTCGGCGATCGCTTCGTGGGAAGGAGCATTCATTAACCCGCGTGGCCGTTACGATGTGCTCGACGTGCACCAAGGCGTCCAGTGGTGGGCGCCATAGGGATCCGAGGATGAATTGAACGCTGCCTCTAGGTTTCGGGTGCGGTTTTGTTGCCGGTCTGTGGTTAACTCCTTCCGGATTTCACTCGAAAAGCAGGCACGACAAGCGATGTCGGCCGGATAGTCAGAAGAAACTTTGCCAATCGCCGGGGACAGACAATGGATACAAGGGATAAGGTGGGAGCCGCCCACGAGGCGTGGGTTATCGCTCGCGAAAAGGTTGCCAGAGAACTCCCGCGCCTGATCCTTGAATTGCCAGACGACGATTTAATACGCGCTCTGATTGCTGAGGAAGTCGCCGCGCATAGAGACTTCCTTGTCATTCGCGCTAGCGTAGGCTGCGCTCCCTAAGCGATGGTCGTCGTGCTGCTCGACTACGGGTTGGGGCAGCACTGTGCCAGACTCAATCGCTCAAAGCCTTATGCAGCGGGTGGCGGAAAGAGGGGCTTGGCGCGCCTCATCCAAAAAACCGGCGTCATCAGCCAATCGAAAGTCGGCTTTACCCGTTTTTCATTTTCTTCCCCGCGATTTGCGAGCTCGAATTCACAAGCGCAAATGCAAAAAAGCCCGCATAAAGCGGGCTTCATTTTGCATCGCATCTTCCAGAATCTGAAATGACATCTTCCAAAAATTCAGTTTCTGCGCTGCGAGCACTTATAAGTGCTTGAATTCTTTGGGGTGGCTGATGGGACTCGAACCCACGACAACAGGAATCACAATCCTGGACTCTACCAACTGAGCTACAGCCACCGCTGTTTTTTCTCAATCAGCGCTGCTTTGGAAGCGGCGTCAATCAAGAAGCAAGATTATATACACACCAAAGCAGACTTGCCTAGCCCTTTATTCAAGAATTTCATCCGCAACGCGCAAATATTCTCGCGCCTCGTCGAAGATCGCGAGATCTGCCTTCGCGAGCTTGCGGTTGTCCGAGAGGATGCGGCGCCATCCGCGCGCGCCTGCCACGCCGCGATAGAGACCCAGCGCATGGCGCACGATCGAGCCGAGGTAAGTGCCGCGCGCGATCTCGCTTGCGCAGTACTCGATGAGCTTCGCTTCCACTTCCTCGCGCGTGAGCGCGACTTCGGTTGCGCCATAGAAGCGCGCATCGACGTCGGCGAGCACATAGGGGTTGTGATAAGCCTCGCGGCCGAGCATCACGCCATCGACATGCTGTAAGTGCTGCTCGACTTCGTCGAGCGTTTTGATGCCGCCGTTGATGATGATTTCGAGCTGCGGGAAGTCGCGCTTGAGCCGGTACGCGTAGTCGTACTTGAGCGGCGGGATCTCGCGATTTTCCTTCGGGCTCAAGCCCTTCAGAATCGCGTTGCGCGCGTGGACGATGAAAACGTCGCAGCCCGCTTCGGCAATCGTGCCGACAAAGTCGCGCACGAACGCATAGTCCTCGACCGCATCCACGCCAATGCGGTGCTTGACCGTCACGGGCACGGAGACGACGTCGCGCATCGCCTTCACGCAGTCCGCCACGAGTCGCGGTTCGTTCATCAGGCACGCGCCGAATGCGCCGCGCTGCACGCGCTCGGACGGGCAGCCGCAGTTCAGGTTGATTTCGTCGTAACCCCACTGTTCGCCGAGCTTCGCGGCGCGCGCGAGGTCGTCGGGTTCGCTGCCGCCCAGCTGGAGCGCGACCGGCGCTTCGGCCGGCGTGAACGCGAGATGGCGCGGCACGTCGCCGTGGAGAAGGGCGCCCGTCGTCACCATCTCCGTATACAGCCACGCGTGCCGGGAGATGAAGCGATGCAGCGAGCGGCAGTGGCGATCGGTCCAGTCCATCATCGGCGCGACGGAAACGCGGCGGGGGCTGGCTTGACGGTTGGCGGACATGGCGATGGGAAACCGGTGAGTAACGGCTGGCGTGGATCAACCTTGCATTTTAACGCATACGGGCGCGGCTCTTCGTACCCTTTGCGCACTGCGCCAATTTGCCAAATGCCCATGCAGGAAGCGCGCCTGATGGCCATTTTCGGCCGAAAAACCCTACTTCAATTATGTAATTCCCAAGCAATTTGCTGCGTCGCGCAAATTTTTTTGAGCGTGTTTTTAGGGTCTGTTCGTCGCTCAGCCTTGTCAGAATTGCCTGACGCGATTGTTGTGGAATGGAGAATAGTAAATTCGGAGTATCGCGATTATTTTCTGATAGTAGGTGTATACACTGAGTTTCGTTGACGCAGCTCGTGGGCACTGACCTCCCAGGCGCGGCGCCTTCCCGATCCGCAATTGAACCTGATATTGGAGTCCACCATGAAGACCAAACTCATCGCAGCGCTGCTGGTCGCAGCTACCGCTTCTGTTGCCGCTCCGGCGTTCGCCAGCGGCTATGGTCCGGCACCGTTCTATCGCCCGGACGTTGGCGCGCCGGCTTCGCAGCGTGGCCAGAGCGTTCAGACCGTGGCCGCCGAGCGCGTCCAGGAACAAGGCGCCCAAACGGCATACGGCGGCGTCGCCGGTTCGGCTTCGCAGTCGGGCAGCCACGCGAAGGCCACGGGCCCGCAATCGGTCTTCTTCGGCCAGTAAGCCGCACTGAAGTTGCCGGGCCGCTCGCCAGTCGGGCGGCCTGAAGAAGCCGGATGTCGTTTCGACGTCCGGCTTTTTTGCTTTTGAGGCGAGCGCCTTCTCAGGAGGCGCCGCGAACACGCTGGTCGATGGCCTCGCGAATGCGGTCGAAAGCGGCGTCGAAGGCGTTGTCCTGGTTCGGGAAGCGGCCGGCCGCAGCACATTCAGCGGATTCTGGCCGCATTCAGCATTCCCTGAAAAAATTCCCGCGGCGTGATAGCGTCAGCGTTTCCCCAACCGAACTGACGGATAACGTTTCCATGGAATACCGCACACTCGGCGATACCGACGTCAAGGTGAGCCTGATCGGGCTCGGCACGATGACGTGGGGCGAGCAGAACACGGAGCGCGAGGCGCACGAACAGATCGACTACGCGCTCGACCAGGGCGTCACGCTGATCGACGCGGCTGAAATGTACCCCGTGCCGCCGCGCCCGGAGACGCAAGGGCAGACCGAGCGTTTCATCGGGACCTGGCTCGCGCAGCATCGCGCGGCACGCGAGCGCATCGTGCTCGCCACCAAAATTGCGGGCCCGGCTCGCCAGCCGCACAATCCGCAGCACATTCGCGGGCCGCAGAACCAGTTCGACCGCAAGAATCTGACCGAGGCGCTCGATGGCAGCCTGAAGCGCCTGCAGACCGATTACGTCGATCTGTATCAGCTGCACTGGCCCGACCGCAGCACGATGACGTTCGGCCGCAACATGTATCCGTATCTCGACGACGCGTACACGGTGCCGATCGAGGAAACGCTCAGCGTGCTCGCCGATTTCGTGAAGGCCGGGAAGGTCCGCCATATCGGCGTGTCGAACGAAACGCCGTGGGGTGTTGCGCAGTTCCTGCGCGCCTCCGAAAAGCTGGGGCTGCCGCGCATCGTCAGCATTCAGAATCCGTATAGCCTGCTCAATCGCACGTTCGAAAGCGGCCTGTCCGAATTCGCACATCGCGAAGGCGTGGGCCTGCTCGCGTATTCGCCGCTCGCGTTTGGCTGGCTGTCGGGCAAGTACGAGGGCGGGGCGCGTCCGGAAGGCGCGCGCATCACGCGGTTTGAGCGTTTCAAGCGCTACAGCAAGCCGGAATCGGTGGCCGCGACCACGCGCTACGTGGAACTCGCCCGGGCGCACGGCTATACGCCCGCGCAGTTCGCGCTCGCTTTCGTCAACAGCCGGCCGTTCCTCACCAGCAATCTGATCGGCGCGACCTCGCTCGAGCAGTTGAAGGAAAACATCGCCAGCGCCAACGTCAAGCTCACCCCCGAATTGCTCGCGCAGATCGACGTGCTGCACGAGCAGCAGCCTAATCCTGCCCCTTAAGCGGAATAGCAGGGCGCAGCGCGGTCCCTTCCGGGCCGCGCTGCGCTGCGCCGCGTTAGCGGCTAACTCGGCAAAGTCGTTGGCGATTCGCAAGGCATACACTACGATCCAGCATGCGCTGGTTGGGGCACCATCACGCTTCGTGTGACGGCGCCCCGACCGGCCGTCCATACGCTCAAGCCCGGAGAATTCAAAATGACGAGCGCACGTCCAGCGCAATCACCTCCGTCCTATGGCTGGCCCATTTTTATTTTGCTTGCGGTGGCCGGTCTCTTCTACGTGAAGTGGTTCCCGTACTATCACCGCGCATTCACCGCCGAGGAAACCCACTCCATCGGCAAATCGATCCTGATGGGCGGCGCGTCCACAGCGCCGGATCCCTCGTTCTCCGCCGCGCTCGATTACGCCTTCGCCTATGGCAAGGCGATCTGGCAGGCCATGGTGCTCGGTTTGCTGCTCGGCTCCGGCGTGCAGGCGCTCCTGCCCGTGCAATGGGTCGCGCGCGTACTCGGCCGGCGCGGCTTTGGCAGCGTGGCGGCGGGAGGCCTGCTCGCGGTGCCCGGCATGATGTGCACCTGCTGCGCCGCGCCCGTGGTCGTGGGCCTGCGCGCACGCAATGCGTCGGCAGGCGGCGCGATTGCATTCTGGCTCGGCAACTCCGTGCTCAACCCCGCCACGCTCGTGTTCATGGGCTTCGTGCTGGGCTGGCAGTGGAGCGCGCTGCGCCTCGCGCTGGGCCTGTTGATGGTGTTCGGCCTTGGCTGGGTTTGCAACCGGCTCGTCACGCCTGAAGAGTCGCGTGCCGCCGAAGACCGCCTGGCGCTTCTCACTGAGCAACAGGCGCAAGGCGGCAACGTCTTCGTGCGCTGGGTGCGCATCTTCGCGCGCATGGCCGTGCGTCTCGTGCCGGAGTACATCGTGCTCGTGCTGCTGCTCGGCGCCGCGCGCGCGTGGCTCTTTCCGCATATCGGCCCGGAAGTGACGAGCAGCCTTGGCTGGATCGTCACCTTCGCCGTGGTCGGCATGCTGTTCGTGATCCCCACGGCCGGCGAAGTCCCCATCATCCAGGCGATGCTCGCACTCGGCATGGGCGTGGGGCCCGCGGGCGCGCTCCTGATGACGCTGCCGCCCGTGAGCGTGCCGTCGTTCGCGATGCTGGCGGGCTCGTTCCGGCCGCGCATGCTGGCAATCGTCGGCACGACGGTGGTGTTCTTCGGCATCGTCGCGGGGCTCGCGGCGGTGACCCTGGGCTTCTAGCGACGCCGGGACGAGGCAAGCGCCATGCGTCCCGCGTCGGCATTCTTGTAATACGCGGGCGGTTCGCCGTCCGCCACGGAGCGGGCCTCGGCCCGAAAACCAGCATGGCAAAGCAGAAAACCAATCCGAAACTCGAGCAGGCGCTCACGCGCGGCGACCTCGCCATCCGCCAGGCCAATTCGGCCCGCGCCACGGCGGTGCTGCGCGCGCTCGGCAAGATGATCGTCGAGGCTTCGGCCACCATCGGCGTCGAAGCGGACACCTCGATTCCTGACGGCGATCGCATTTACGACCCGGCAGACGGTCTGTGGCCGCAGTCGCTGCTGGTTTCGCTCGATGGCCCGGTGGAGGAGTCGGACCCGGAAGAGATCCGCACGGTGCGTTTGCTCGCCCAGACCCAATCGACGATGTTTCGCGTGGAATGGCATCGCGCCGACGGCAAGATCGGCCGCCAGGAAGGCGGCCCGTTCGCGACGGTCGCGTTTATTTCGGACGTCGATATTCCCTGGGGAGACGACGAGGACTGAGTGCCTCGCGATGCCTTGGCGTGCCTTAATGTGCTTAAACGTCCTTCAACGCATCATGCGCCGGCGAAACAGCACCGAAGCGATCGCGAACGGCACCACCACGTAAATCGCGAGCACGAGCAGGTGCAGCCCGGCCTGCTCGACAGGCCGGTCGAGCATGGCGGGGCGGATCAACGCGACGGCGTGCGCGAGCGGCAGCATCAGCGTGATGTGCTGCGCGGCCGCGGGCAACTGTGCGATCGGGAAGAACACGCCCGAGAGCAGCAGCATGGGCGTGAGCACGAGCGTTTGATAGAACATGAAGAAGTCGTAGGACGGCGCGAGCGCGGTGACGATCATCGCGCAGCTCGCGAACGCGAGGCCCGCAAGCGCGATCACGGGCAGCGCGAGCAGCATGGAAGGAAAACTCGCGTAGCCGAGCAAACCGGCCACCACCATGATCGCCGCGCCCGAGAGCATCGACTTGCTCGCGGCCCACATGACTTCGCCTAGCACGACGTCGCCAAGCGTGAGCGGCGTGTGCATGATCGCCTCCCACGTGCGCTGCACGTGCATGCGCGAGAAGCCCGAGTACATTGACTCGAAGCTCGCCGACATCATGACCGAGGACGACACCGTCCCCGCCGCGAGAAACGCGATGTACGAGACGCCGTCGACGTGCCCCACCATCAGCCCAAGCCCGAAGCCGAGACCGAAGAGATAGATCATCGGGTCGGCGAGATTGCCGAACATCGACGCAAGGGCGAGCTTGCGCCAGACCAGATAATTGCGCCGCCACACGGCGATCCAGTGCGTGGCGTTCGAAGGCAGCGCGGCGCGCGGCTCGCGCATGGGCGCCTGGGTGGGGCGCGAGGGCGTCGGGTTGTTGGTGCGTGTCTGCATGGTGTCCTTGGCGATTCGTATGCCGCCGTCAATCCTGCCGCATTAATCCTGGCGCATTAATCCTGCATCTCGCGGCCTGTGAGCCGCAGGAACACGTCTTCGAGATTCGCGGGCCGGTGCAGGTAGCGTAGATCCGAGCGGTGGCGCAGCTTCGCATGCACGGGCGCGGGGTCGTCGACATAGCAGAATAGCGTCTCGCCGCTGATCTCCGTACGCTTCGCATCGGCTGCAAGCTCGTCGCGCAGCGAGACCGGGTCCGGGCCGTACACCTCGATCACATCGCAGCCGATCTCCGATTCGATCAGCGCCTTGGGCGCACCCTCGGCGATCTTGCGGCCCTCCTCGATCACGCAGACGCGATTGCAAAGTCGTTCGGCCTCCTCCATGAAATGCGTGGTGAGGAGAATCGTCTTGCCGCGCGCGAGCAGCGAGCGCAGCCGCTCCCAGATCAGATGCCGCGCCTGCGGGTCGAGGCCTGTCGTGGGCTCGTCCATCACGAGCACGTCGGGGTCGTTCACGAGCGCGCGCGCCAGTGTGAGACGGCGGCGCATGCCGCCCGAGAGCTCACCTACGCGCGCATCGGCTTTGCTTTCGAGGCGCGCGAATTCGAGCAGCGGCGCGACGAGGTCACGCGTTTCACGCGCGGACAAGCCGAAGTAACGGCCGAACACGAGCAAGTTCTCGCGCACGGTGAAGTCGGGGTCGAGATTGTCGAACTGCGGCACGACACCCACGCGCTGGCGGGCGTAACGCGCGCGAGCGGGCACCGGCTCGCCACACAGGCTGATGCGGCCCGCATCGGGCGAAACGATGCCGAGCAGCATGCGCAGCGTCGTGGTTTTCCCAGCGCCATTGGGGCCGAGCAGCCCGAAGCATTCACCGGGGAGGACGTTGAACGACAGGCCGTTGACGACCGTCCTGTCTCCGTAATGTTTGATGACCTGCTCGAATTCGATGGCGGGTGCGGACATGGACCAGTTGAACGTGAGTCGAACGGGTGTCGCGCGAGGCGCACGCAAGAGCGAACGCAAAAGCAAACGAACAATCGCGCGAAACAAGGCGGCCCATTTTAGTGCATTGCTGCGTGGCGGGTTGGGCGGCGCTTCCAGGCCGTTCGACGTGGCACGAGGCGAATGCATGTCGCGGCAAGCATCAGGCCATGCACAAGAGGTGTGCGTTGCCTAAGACGCATCTGGCGGTTTTCGATGCCCACCTGGCGTTTTCCAGCCCTTGCGTGTGGAATTGCGGCGCACCATCATGAGAATCGCACAGCCTGCAAATCACGCGGGCGGGGAGAAGCGATCATGGCGAGCTACAAAAAAATTCTGCTCTGTTACGACGGCTCGCGCGAAGGCCGCAAGGCACTGCGTTGCGGCGCCGACCTTGCGCTCGATCTGCAGGCGGAAACGCATCTGCTCTCGGTTGTCGACATGCGCTCGACGATCGCGCAGAGCGCGGGCCTGCTGACCGATGTGGCCTGCGGCCGCTTCGAGGAAACGGCGCGCGAAATCCTTCAGGAAGGCGTGGACTGGCTAACCGAGCGTGGCGTGCGCGCCCAGGGGCACTTCGCGTTCGGGCATCCGATCGACGAAATCGCAAATCTGGCCAACGAACTGAATGCCGACCTCGTGGTGGTGGGTCACCGCTGCCGCACGGGGCTTTCGCGCTGGTGGATGGGCGCGGGCAATACGCCGCTGCTCGACCGCGTGTCGTGCAGCATTCTCGTGGCGTGTTCGTCGGCGGCTGAGGAAAAACAGCAGCAAGCCGCCGCTTAGTTGATCGAGCGGGATCAAGCAGGACCAAGCGGGCCGGTTCGCACGGAACCGGCCTGTTTCCGCGTTCGCTCCCAATCTGCCTCAGTTCGAGACGTTTCCTTCGTCTAGCTCGACCGCTGCGAGCTTCCACGAGAAGAGCCCGTGACGCTGCAGGATGGCGGCATAGTGCTCGCCCGTATTGCCGCGCTCCCACGTGAGCGCGAATTCATTGAGGCCGCGATAGCCGGCCGTGGTGACCGGCCGAGCCTCGGGCGTGGGATTGCCCGACGCCGCTGGGGCCGGTGACGGCGCCGATTGCGCCGATTGCTCGCTGGACTCCGTCGGCGGCGGCGCGTGCGGCCGGTCGCCAGGCTTGCCTGTCGGCGGCATGCCGCTCAGCAGGGCGGCCACGCCTTCTGGCGTTGCGTAGGCATCCACGAGCGGACTGATCAGTGCCGCACCAATTACGGCGCCGAGGATCAGCAGCGGATTGCTGCTGTGTTGCCCTTCGATGCGCCGATGCAGCATCTCGCCAACCTGCTGTTTGAGGCTCAGGCGCAGCGCAGGGTAATCGACGTACTCGTTGAGCGTGGCGGCGTCGCGAGCGTCGGCGGCGGCTTTCATGTGTTTCACCGCGATATAGGGCGACGCATACGCGTAGCCAAGCGCGCCAACAATCATGGCGAGCGCAACGGTGATCGCTACGGGCTTCTTCCAGCCTTGGGTTTTACGAGGGGTTGAGGGAGATTCCGTCATCGGCATAGGACAAATCGTTCAAACAGGGTGTTGACCGCAAACTTGATTAAACGATCCCGACCGTAACCTCTTCTCACATTTGAGCCGCGTATTGGCGAATTCGCGCTCGATTCGACCTTACTTCGCCAGCGCTGCAGGCAGGTCGCTGTGCTGCTCCGCGATGCAGCGGTCGATCGCACGGCAGACCGCGTCAACCGTGCCGACGAGAATGAGCCGCGACTGACCTTGATAGACCCGCACCGGCGCGCGGCGCATGGGCTGCTCGGTGTTGAGCGTGCTGTTGAGCGACACGCGCGCAAACGCCGGCTGGGCCGAGGGCAGCGCCGGCAGGTCGGCCGTGCTGGCGGCCACCATCTCTGGCGAGTCTTCGAAGAGCGAGCCGCTCAGTGCGGCGGCCGAGTCGCGCACCTCGCGCACCGCGCAAGAGGCGATTCCACGGAGGTGGCGAAGACGGCCGAATTGACGGAAGGGCAGCAAGCGGGCAAGGCGTTCCATGACTCTCTCCAGGTAGTGCGTAAACTCAGCGCACAACGCGCGCAGACGGATTGCTTAGAATTCGGTGGGGCGGATCAGGCCAACCGCGATGCCTTCCAGCGCGAATTCCGCGCTGCCAGCCTCGACAAAAATATTGTCGTAATCGGGGTTCTCGGCGATCAGTTCGAGCCCGTTCGAACGGCGCTTCAGCCGCTTCACGGTGACGTCGTCGCCAAGGCGCGCCACGATGATTTGCCCGTCTTTCGCTTCGGCCTTCTTCTGCACGGCGAGCAGGTCGCCGTCGAGAATGCCGGCGTCGCGCATGGAAAGGCCGCGCACTTTCAGCAGATAGTCAGGGCGGCTCGAGAACAGTGCCGGGTCGCACATGTAGTTCTGCGAGATGTGCTCCTGCGCGAGGATCGGGCTACCCGCTGCGACGCGGCCAACGAGCGGCAGTGAGAGCTGCATGATGCTCGGGTGCGGGAGCGTGAACTGGTGCGGCAGGTCGTCGGGCCCCGGCATGAGGCGGATGCCGCGCGAGGCGCCCGCAGCCAGTTCGATCACGCCCTTGCGCGCCAGCGCGCGCAGATGCTCCTCCGCGGAGTTGGCCGAGCTGAAGCCGAGTTCCGCCGCGATCTCGGCGCGCGTGGGCGGGAAGCCCGTGCGTTCGATCGCCCGGCGAACCAGATCGAAAACCTGCTGCTGTCGTGCGGTGAGTTTGGTCATGGCGCCACTGTATGTTTGAACAGGTAACTGTATTTTTATACAGTACTCGCCACTTTTCAAGTGTTACTTGAAGTTCGTCAACTGAGCATTGCTATCAGGCCGTTTTCCCGCGTTTGTGCGGACGAAATCGCGCTCTAGCAGCGACTTCCTCTGTCCTTACCACTTTTGCGTATTAAAAAATGAGAAAACATCATTTTTAATAATGTAAGCGGATCGCTAGACTGGCCTCCATCGTTAGCTGCAATTCGCAGATGCGCACGGATGAGCGCGAACGAGCACACACGAAAACGGAGAACAGATAGATGGGCACGACACATACGGGGCGCGCAGGCTGGCTGAAATCACTGGCGGCAAAACTGGTTATCGGCGTTGCGCCGCTCGTCGCAGTTACGGCGATGGCGCCCGTGGCCGCTCACGCGGACACGTCGCTGCTCAACGTCTCCTACGATCCGACGCGCGAGCTGTATCAGGACATTAACGAGGCCTTCATCAAGCAGTGGAAGGCGAAGACGGGCGAAACGCTCACCATCAAGCAGTCGCACGGCGGCTCGGGTGCGCAGGCGCGCTCGGTGCTCGACGGCCTGCAGGCCGACGTTGTGACGCTGGCGCTCGCATGGGACATCGACGCGCTCGCCAACAAGGGCATCGTTGCGAAGGACTGGCAAAAGCGCTTGCCCGACAACGCCTCGCCGTACACGTCGACGATCGTGTTTCTCGTGCGCAAGGGCAACCCCAAGCACATCAAGGACTGGGACGATCTGACGAAGCCGGGCGTGTCGATCGTCACGCCGAATCCGAAGACCTCGGGCGGCGCGCGCTGGAACTATCTCGCGGCGTGGGCCTATGCGCTGCACCAGCCGGGCGGCAACGAGCAGAAGGCCAAGGACTTCGTCTCGAAGCTCTACAAGAATGCAGGCGTGCTCGACTCGGGCGCGCGAGGTGCGACGACGAGCTTCGTGCAGCGCGGTATCGGCGATGTGCTGATCGCATGGGAGAACGAAGCATTCCTTTCGCTCAAGGAATTCGGCCCGGACAAGTTCGAGATCGTGGTCCCTTCGGTGAGCATTCTGGCTGAGCCGCCGGTTGCGGTGGTGGACAAGGTCGTCGAAAAGAAGGGCACGCGCAAGGAGGCCGAGGCCTACCTGCAGTTCCTCTATAGCGAAGAGGGCCAGGAGATCGCCGCGAAGAACTTCTACCGTCCGCGTTCGGACAAGGTCCCGGCGGCGCTCACGGCGAAGTTTCCGAAGCTGAAGCTTTACACGGTCGACGACACGTTCGGCGGCTGGACCAACGCGCAGAAGACGCATTTCGCAGATGGCGGCGTGTTCGATTCGATCTACCAGCCGCAGTAAGTCACGCAACACCGCTGTACCGCAGTACCGGTTGGCAGTCGATCGCGACGCGACCGCATAACAAAGAAGCGCGCCCACGGGCGCGCTTTTCGGCGCCGCCGGCGAACCCGGCAAGCGCGCAACCCATGTCTGGACGATGAGCATGACAACGTTTCGATTGCGCAAGCCCAGTGCGCTGCCGGGCTTCGGCGTGACGCTCGGCATCACGGTGGCTTACCTGAGCCTCGTGGTGCTCATTCCGCTTGCCGCCACCTTCCTCAAGACGGCGACGCTCGACTGGAGCCAGTTCGTGCGCGCCGTGTGGTCGCCGCGCGTGATCGCGTCGTACCGGCTCACGTTCACGGCTGCGCTCGGCGGGGCGCTCATCAACGCGGTGTTCGGGTTCCTGCTCGCGTGGGTGCTCGTGCGCTATCCGTTCCCGTTCAAACGCGTGATCGATGCGCTCGTCGATCTGCCGTTCGCGCTGCCGACGTCCGTCGCGGGCATCTCGCTCGCCGCCGTGTACGCTGGCAATGGCTGGATCGGCCAGTTCCTGGAACCGCTCGGTCTGAAGATCGCGTTCACGCCGCTTGGCGTGCTCGTCGCGCTGACCTTCATCGGCTTGCCGTTCGTCGTGCGCACGGTGCAGCCGGTGCTCGAGGACTTCGAGCGCGAGCAGGAGGAGGCCGCAGCGTGCCTTGGCGCCTCGCGCTGGCTCACGTTCCGCCGCGTCGTGCTGCCCGCGGTGCTGCCGGCGCTGCTCACCGGCTTCGCGCTCGCGTTCGCGCGCGCGCTGGGCGAGTATGGCTCGGTCATCTTCATCGCCGGCAACGTGCCGATGAAGTCGGAGATCACGTCGCTTCTCATCATCACGAAGCTCGAACAATACGACTACGCCGGCGCGACCGCGCTTGCCGTGATGATGCTCTGCGTTTCGTTCGTCATGCTGCTTCTCATCAACTCGCTGCAGTGGTATTTGCAACGCCGTACGAGCCGGGGCGTTTCGGCCGGCAGCGCGCCGAATGCCGTGGTGGGCGCAACCGTCGCGGGAGGTGCGCAATGAGCACGCTGCCGCAACAACGCAGCACGCGCCGGCCGGATCCGGTCACCGAAGCGCCGTGGGTGCGCTGGCTCCTGACCGGCATCGCGCTCGCGTTTCTCGCGCTGTTTCTCGTGGTGCCGCTCGTTGCCGTGTTCTGGCAGGCGCTTTCGAAGGGCATTGGCTTCTACTTCACGTCGCTCGTCGACCCCGACGCACTCTCCGCGATCAAGCTCACGCTGATCACCGCGGCGATCGCGGTGCCGCTGAATCTGGCCTTCGGTCTCGCGGCTTCGTGGGCGATCGCGAAGTTCGAGTTTCGCGGCAAGGCGCTGCTCACCACGCTGATCGACCTGCCGTTTTCGGTCTCGCCCGTGATCTCGGGTCTCATCTATGTGCTGCTGTTCGGCGCGCAGGGGTGGCTTGGGCCGTGGCTCGAAGACCATAACGTGCAGATCATCTTCGCGGTGCCGGGCATCGTGCTGGCCACGATCTTCGTGACATTCCCGTTCGTTGCGCGCGAGCTGATTCCGCTGATGCAGGCGCAAGGCAACGATGAAGAAGAGGCCGCGCACGTGCTGGGCGCCTCGGGCTGGCAGATGTTTCGCCGCGTGACGCTGCCCAATATCCGCTGGGGCTTGCTGTACGGCGTGATTCTTTGCAATGCGCGCGCGATGGGCGAGTTCGGTGCGGTTTCGGTGGTGTCGGGCCATATTCGCGGCCAGACCGATACGATGCCGCTGCACGTCGAGATCCTTTACAACGAGTACAACTTCGCGGCGGCGTTTGCCGTGGCATCGCTGCTCGCGTTGCTCGCACTCGTCACGCTGGGCCTGAAGCTGCTCGCGGAGCGCCGTCTTTCGGCGCAACTGCGCAGCGCCGATGACATTCCCGCCTACGCAGGCCCGCAGCCGGTGGCCGCACAACCCGTTTCACAACACGCGACAGATCACGCAACGGCGCGCGCCGTGCGCCAACCGATTCAAGTAGGGGAGCAGTAACCATGGGCATCACCGTCAGCAATCTGCACAAGCGCTTCGGCGACTTCACCGCCCTCGACAACGTCTCGCTCGACTTTCCGCCGGGCGAACTGGTTGCGCTGCTCGGACCTTCCGGTTGTGGCAAGACCACGCTGCTGCGCGTGATCGCGGGCCTTGAATACGCCGACGCGGGCCAGGTCGTGCTGCAAGGCCAGGACGTGGGCGAGGTGGGCGCGCGCGAGCGCCAGGTGGGCTTCGTGTTCCAGCATTACGCGCTGTTCCGCCATATGACGGTGTTCGAGAACGTGGCGTTCGGCCTGCGCGTGAAGCCGCGCGGCGAGCGGCCCTCGGAGGCTGTGATCCGCGAAAAGGTGCATGAGCTGCTCAAGCTCGTACAGCTCGACTGGCTTGCTCAGCGTTACCCGTCCGAACTGTCGGGCGGCCAGCGTCAGCGCATCGCGCTCGCGCGCGCGCTCGCCGTGGAGCCGAAGGTGCTGCTGCTCGACGAGCCGTTCGGCGCGCTCGACGCCAAGGTGCGCAAGGAATTGCGCTCATGGCTGCGCCGCCTGCACGACGACCTGCACATCTCTACGATCTTCGTCACGCACGACCAGGAAGAGGCGCTCGAAGTGGCCGATCGCATCGTGGTGATGAATCATGGGCATGTGGAGCAGGTGGGCAGCCCGCAGGACGTCTATGATCATCCACAGACGGCTTTCGTCTACGAGTTTCTCGGCGCCGCGAACCGGCTGCGCGGCAGTGTGGATGCACGCGGCTTCGTGGCCGAAGGCGCGGCGCAGCCGATCTCGGTGCACGCGAGCTTCGAAGGCCCGGCGCTCGCCTACGTGCGTCCGCACGACCTCGTGCTGCACCGCGAAGCGAGCGAGCATCGCGACGGCATTGTCGTCGACGTGCGCCGCGTGGTGACGCTGGGCGGCTCGGTGCGCGTGGAGCTGGAAAGCCGCACCGGCGGCGCGCTCGAAGCCGAGCTCGACCGCGAGTCGTGGCGCGCGCTCGGGCTGACGGTGGGTCAGGGCGTGACGGCGGTGCCGCGCGGGCTGCGCGTTTTCCCGGCTTAGATTCCCGGCTTAGACTCGCGGCTTAAATCGCGGCGCAATGCGCGTTACAGTGCTCACATCGACAAAAACGAACAATCGGTCAGCAGTCCCGGAGAGAAGACCATGAATTTTCAGCAGTTGCGTTTCGTGCGCGAAGCCGTGCGGCAGAACATGAACCTGACCGAAGTGGCGAACGTGCTGTACACGTCGCAGTCGGGCGTCTCCAAGCAGATCAAGGATCTCGAAGACGAGCTCGGCGTGGACATCTTCATTCGTCGCGGCAAGCGCTTGACGGGCCTCACGGAGCCGGGCAAGGCGGTGCATCAACTGATCGAGCGCATGCTGCTCGACGCCGAGAACCTGCGCCGCGTGGCGCGCCAGTTCGCCGACCAGGACAGCGGTCACCTCGTGGTCGCGACGACGCACACGCAGGCGCGTTACGCGCTGCCGAAGGTCGTGCACCAGTTCCGCGAAGTGTTTCCGAAAGTCCACCTCGCGCTGCGCCAGGGCAATCCGCAGCAGATCGCGCAGATGATCATCAACGGCGAGGCCGACATCGGCATCTCGACCGAAGCGCTCGACCGCTTCCCCGATATCGTCACGTTCCCGTGCTACTCGTGGCATCACGTGGTGGTCGTGCCGAAGACGCATCCGCTCGTGGGCCGCGAAAACCTCACGCTCGAAGACGTGGCCGAATATCCGATCATCACCTACGACCAGGACTTCACGGGCCGCTCGCATATCGACCAGGCGTTCGCGAAGGCGGGCGTGGTGCCCGACGTGGTGCTGACCGCCATCGACGCGGACGTGATCAAGACCTATGTCGAGCTCGGCATGGGTGTGGGCATCGTCGCGGCAATGGCCTACGACCCGAAGCGCGACAGCGAACTCGTCGCGCTCGACACGGAGCATCTGTTCGAAGCGAGCACGACGCGAGTGGGCCTGCGCAAGGGCGCGTTCCTGCGCCAGTATGCGTACCGGCTCATCGAAATGTTCGCGCCGCAACTCACAGAACAGCAGATCGCGAGCCAGTTGCGTGAGGCAACCTGAAAAGCGGCCTGATTTTCTCGGCGGGCGGCGGATCGCTTAAAATCGCCGCCATGACTACATCCACTTCCTCTTCCGCGGCGGCGCCCAAGGCGCTGCCGCGTATCGCCGTGCTCGCCACGGGCGGCACGATCGCGGGCTCCGCTGCGGACGCAGCGAACACGGCGGGCTACCAGGCCGGCGTGATCGGTGTCGCGCAGCTTCTGGCGGCTGTGCCGGGCCTCGACGCCATCGCGCAGATCCACGCCGAGCAGATCGCGAGCATCGACAGCAAGGACATGTCGCTCGCGCTGTGGTCCACGCTCGCGCAGCGCGTGAACGAACTGCTGGCCAGCGACGAGATCGACGGCGTCGTGATCACGCACGGCACGGACACGCTCGAAGAAACCGCGTATCTGCTGCATCTCACGGTGAAGAGTGCGAAGCCGTGCATCTTGACGGCGGCCATGCGGCCCGCCACGGCGCTTTCCGCCGACGGTCCGCTCAATCTGCTCAACGCCGTCACGCTCGCGGCGAGCGAGGCGGCGGCGGGGCAGGGTGTGCTGGTGGCGTTCAACAACCGCATTCATTGCGCACGCGACGTCGCGAAGGTCAGCACCTACGCGGTCGATGCGTTCCAGTCGCCGGAAATCGGTGCGCTGGGCTGGGTGCAGGATGGGCGCGTGGAATTCCAGCGCCGCGCGCTGCGCCCGCATACGGTCGATGCGCCGTTCACGGCGTCGGCGCCATGGCCGATGGTCGAGATCGTGACGAGCTACGCGGGTGTGTCGCGTGCAGCGGTCGAAGCGCTCGTGGCCGCCGGTGTGGATGGGCTCGTCGTGGCCGGCACCGGCAATGGCTCGATTCACGGCGGGTTGCAGCAGTCGCTGGCCGAAGCGGCCGCGAAGGGTGTGGCCGTCGTGCGCGCCTCGCGCGTCGGCTCGGGCCACGTGATGCACAACGGCGCGGCGAAGGACGACGCGCTCGGCTTCGTTTCTTCGGGCACGCTTAGCCCGTACAAGGCGCGTGTACTGTTGCTGCTCGCACTCGCTGCTGGCATGACCGACACGGCGGGGCTGCAGGACGCGTTCGACACGTACTGAGCCAGACAGTGCAAAACGAAAAACAGGCCTTGCGGATTCGTCCGCAAGGCCTGTTGCGTTTCTGGCCGTGCTTGCGTGTGATCGCGCTTGCTGCAGCGCAGGCGGGCATGTGTCCCGAAGGCATCGCCTGAAGGAATACCCCTGCGCTGTATGATCGCAGTCTGAGACAAGGGGGAAAGCAACGTGACGACCAGAGACGAAAGGCTACAACAGTTAGCGATTGAGCTGGGTTTTGACCTGAACGAACCCATCAAGGCGGGAGGAAAGTACATCCCCGTGCTGGTTGACGAGAATGTCGCTTACATTGCAGGTCAACTTCCCCGGATTGGGGACGTGGTTCGCTTTGTTGGCATTGTTGGTGAATCAATCTCACTCGATGAAGCCCGCCAGGCAGCCGCGACGTCCACCGTTCGAGCGCTGGCTCTCGCCAGGGGCGCTTTGGGTTCGCTGGACGCGATATCGGCCGTTCCACGGATTACCGTATTCGTCCGCAGCGCTGCTGACTTCACGCTGCAAAGCGAAGTAGCCGACGGAGCATCCGATGCGTTGTATTCGGTCTTGGGAGAGGTGGGCGTGCACACGCGGACTTCGGTCGGTGTTTTGCAATTGCCGAAGGGTGCAGCGGTTGAAATCGATTTCGTTTTCAAGGTGAAATCGCTTACTCGCTCTTGAGAAAGAAAGGGCGAAGCGAAGTCAACGCAAAAACGGGCATCCGACACGCGGACACCCGATGACGACGTCTGACCGACCAAGGCTTCCCCGCCGTCACCGGGCGCCGCTTTCGGACCCCACTGGCCGCCCTCAGCCCAGAGCGGCACCGATTTGCCTCGCGTCGGTTGCCGCCGCCGCGAAGCGCCCCACGGGAGGCTCGTGCGCTGTAGTCATTGCGCGCGAGCCGATGTGCGTGATCCGGTTCTGCGGGCGGTTCGCGCATTACGTCGCGCGAACCGCCGTCCTGCAACCGCTGGAACTCAAGCCGCCTTCACTTGCACTTGCGGTTCGGCGATCTCGAAGTTCGCCATGATTTCGAGCGCGCGAATCATTGCCGAGTGATCCCACGCCTTGCCGCCGTTCGCGGCGCACACGCTGAAGAGTTGCTGTGCGCTCGCGGTGTGCGGCAGTGCGATACCCAGCTTGCGTGCGCCGTCGAGCGCGAGGTTCAGGTCCTTCTGGTGCAATTCGATACGGAAGCCCGGATTGAACGTGCGCTTGGTCATGCGTTCGCCGTGCACTTCGAGAATGCGCGACGAAGCGAAGCCGCCCATGAGGGCCTTGCGCACGCGCTCGGGGTCGGCGCCCGAACGTGCTGCGAACAGCAGGGCTTCGGCCACGGCCTCGATGTTCAGCGCGACGATGATCTGGTTCGCGACTTTCGTGGTCTGGCCCGCGCCGTTGTCGCCGACGAGCGAGATGTTCTTGCCCATCAGTTCGAACAGGGGCTTGGCGGAATCAAACGCCTTTTCCGGGCCGCCGACCATGATCGAGAGCGTGGCTTCGCGTGCGCCGACTTCGCCGCCCGAAACCGGTGCGTCGAGATAGTCGCAGCCGAGCGCGTTGATCTGCTTGGCGAACTGTTGCGTTTCGAGCGGCGAGATCGAGCTCATGTCGATCACGAGCTTGCCAGCCGAGAGACCCTTGGCGACGCCGTCGTCGGCGAACAGGACGTTGGCGACATCAGGCGTGTCCGGCACCATCACGATGACGATGTCCGACACCTTCGCGACAGCCGTCGAATCGGCGACGACTTCGGTTTGCGTGCGCAGGTCGTCGGGTACCGGGTACTTGCCGTTCACGGCGAGCGTGTGACCGCCCTTGATGAGGTTGCGCGCCATGTGCGCGCCCATGATCCCGAGTCCGATAAAGCCAATCTTTGCCATCTTGTGTGTCTCCGTTAAAGCGAATGCGTGAATGTGCGTCGTGGCGGGCGACCGCGCTCAGGCCAGTTCGGCGGTGCGCTGCTTTGCGCTGCGCAGCCAGCTGAGGCCTTCGACAGTCGTCGTGCGAGGCTTGTACTCGCAGCCGATGTGGCCTTCGTAGCCGAGCGAGTCGAGCAGATCGAACAGGAACGGGTAGTGGATTTCGCCCGTGCCGGGTTCGTTGCGGCCAGGATTGTCGGCGAGCTGAATGTGGGCGATCTTCGCGAAGTGCTTCTTGATCGTCGCGGCGAGTTCGCCTTCCATGCGCTGCATGTGATAGATGTCGTACTGCAGGAACAGGTTGTCCGAGCCGGTCTTTTCGATCACGTCGAGCGCTTCGGCGGAGCGGTTCAGCGCGAAGCCGGGAATGTCGTACGCGTTGCACGGCTCGACGAGCAGGCGGATGCCTTCGCGCTTCAGTTCGCCAGCGGCAAAGCGAAGGTTATCGACGATCGTGGCAAGCGCCGTCTCGCGATCGACGCCAGCCGTCGGAATGCCGACGAGGCAGTTGAGCTGCGGCACCTTCAGCGCCTTCGCGTACTCGATCGCGCGGCCGACACCTTCCTGGAACTCGCCACGGCGATCGGGCAGGCAGGCAATGCCGCGCTCGCCCGCTTCCCAGTTGCCGGCGGGCAGATTGTGAAGTACGAGCTTCAGCCCGTTGACTTCGAGACGCTCGGCCAGTTCGGTGGCCTTGTACGGATACGGGAACAGGAACTCCACGGCGTCGAAGCCCGCTTGTGCTGCCGCGGCAAAGCGGTCGAGGAAGGGCACTTCGTTGAACAGCATGGTGAGGTTCGCGGCGAATTTTGGCATGGTGCGGGGTCTCGCTGGTCGGTCAATAAAGGAAGTCACGCGGGAAGTCGCGCTGGCAGCGCGCCGATGCCGTGCGCGCTGCCGGTGCTGCAGTGATGCGTGGTCGATGCGCTCAGTCGAGGGCGCTCAGCGCGCTGATGGCAGTCGGCGCGTGCTCGGGCTTTTCGGCCAGTTCTTCGAACTCGTTGATCGCGTCGATTTCGGTGCCCATCGAGATGTTGGTCACACGCTCGAGAATCACTTCGACGACCACCGGCACGCTGTGTTCGGCGGCGAGCGCCTGAGCCTGCTTGAGCGCCGGTGCGATCTCTTCCGGCTTGAACACGCGCAGCGCCTTGCAGCCGAGGCCTTCGGCAACCGTGACGTGATCGACGCCGTAGCCGTTCACCTCAGGCGCGTTGATGTTCTCGAACGCGAGCTGCACGCAGAAGTCCATGTCGAACGCGCGCTGCGCCTGGCGGATCAGGCCGAGATACGAGTTGTTCACGACCACGTGCACGTACGGCAGCTTGAACTGTGCGCCCACGGCCAGCTCTTCGACCATGAACTGGAAGTCGTAGTCGCCCGAGAGCGCCACGATCGGACGCGTCGGATCGGCTGCGCGCACGCCGAGCGCCGCGGGAATCGTCCAGCCGAGCGGGCCCGCCTGGCCGCAGTTGATCCAGTTGCGCGCCTTGTACACGTGCAGGAACTGCGCGCCTGCGATCTGCGACAGGCCGATGGTGCTCACGTAGCAGGTGTCGCGGCCAAACGCCTTGTTCATCTCTTCGTACACGCGTTGCGGCTTGATCGGCGTGTTCTCGAAGTGCGTCTTGCGCAGCATCGTGCGCTTGCGCTGCTGGCAGTCGGCCACCCACGCGCTGCGGTCCTTCAACTTGCCCGCGGCCTTCCATTCCTGTGCGATCTCGACGAAGAGTTCGAGCGCGGCCTTCGCGTCCGACACGATGCCGAGATCCGGGCCGAACACGCGGCCGATCTGCGTCGGCTCGATATCGACGTGCACGAACTTGCGGCCCTTCGTGTAGACCTCGACGCTGCCCGTATGACGGTTCGCCCAGCGGTTGCCGATGCCGAGCACGAAGTCGGAGGCGAGCATCGTGGCATTGCCGTAGCGATGCGAAGTCTGCAGGCCGACCATGCCGGCCATGAGCGGATGGTCGTCGGCAATCGCGCCCCACGACATGAGCGTCGGGATGACGGGCACGCCCACGGTCTCGGCAAACTGAACGAGCAGGTCTTCGGCTGCTGCGTTGAGCACGCCGCCGCCGGAAACGATCAACGGCTTTTCGCTGGCGTTGAGCATTTCGAGTGCGGCTTCGATCTGCTTGCGCGTGGCTTTCGGCTTGTAGACCGGCAGCGGCTCGTAGGTGTCGATGTCGAATTCGATTTCGGCGAGTTGCACGTCGATGGGCAGATCGACCAGCACCGGACCCGGACGGCCCGAGCGCATCAGATGGAACGCCTGCTGGAACACGCGCGGCACGAGCGCCGGCTCGCGCACGGTAACGGCCCACTTGGTGACGGGCTTGGCGATCGACTCGATGTCGACAGCCTGGAAGTCTTCCTTGTAGAGGCGGGCGCGCGGCGCCTGGCCCGTGATCGCAAGGATCGGAATCGAATCGGCCTGGGCCGAGTAGAGGCCCGTGATCATGTCGGTGCCCGCGGGGCCCGAGGTGCCGATGCACACGCCGATGTTGCCGGGCGTGGCCCGCGTATAGCCTTCGGCCATGTGCGAAGCGCCCTCGACGTGGCGCGCCAGCACGTGCGTGATGCCGCCGGCCTTTTTCATCGCCGAATAGAACGGATTGATGGCTGCGCCCGGCACGCCGAAAGCGGTATCGATGCCTTCTTTTTCGAGCACCAGAACAGCGGCGTCGACGGCTCTCATTTTGGCCATGATTGTCTCCTGAATGTCTCGTATGCGAGGAATG
Organism: Paraburkholderia sp. J11-2; assembly: GCF_905220185.1. Classification (NCBI taxonomy): domain Bacteria; kingdom Pseudomonadati; phylum Pseudomonadota; class Betaproteobacteria; order Burkholderiales; family Burkholderiaceae; genus Paraburkholderia; species Paraburkholderia sp. J11-2. The sequence goes on from NZ_CAJMYY010000018.1 coordinate 175,594, forward strand.
GCTAAGCGTTGAGGCCCACTTTAGAGGCGCAGGAAAGGTTTGATAAGATCAGTCCAGGTCGTTTATTCCGAAACAAAAAGTATGGAATGCCGGTGGGGCGCGGCTTCCGCCCGGAAGGAGACACGCAATGGACCGTTTCAAACAGATCGAAACCTTTGTGCGCGTCGCGGACGCGGGCAGCCTCGCCGCCGCGGCGCTTGAGGAAGGCGTTTCGCCGGTGATCCTCGGGCGGCGGATCGACGCGCTGGAAAAGCGCCTGGGCGTGAAGCTCATCTACCGTTCGACGCGGCGGCTGGTGGTGAGCGAGGAGGGTGCGGCTTTTCTCGAGCGCTGTCGCGGCCTGCTCGCCGACTGGGATCAGGCCGAAAACGAGCTGTCCGTCGGGCGCCAGGTGGTGAGCGGCCATCTGATCGTCTCGGCGCCGGCCGCGTTCGGGCGCAAGCACGTTGCGCCGCTCGCGCCCGAGTTTCTCGCCGACAAGCCCGAACTCCAGGTTTCGTTCAATCTCACCGACCGCGTGGTCGATCTGGTACGCGAGGGCTATGACCTGTCGATCCGCATCGGCGGTGCGGTGGATCCGAATTTCGTTGCCGTGAAGCTCGCCTCGAACCGGCGCGTGGTGTGCGGCACGCCCGAATATTTCCGCAAGCACGGGCGCCCGCAAACGCTCGAAGACCTGCCGAACCACAATTGCCTCGCGTTCAACCTGCAGGGCGGTCAGAACCGCGGCTGGTACTTCAGCCGCGGCGGCAAGCTCGTGACCGTGCGCGTGGGCGGCACGCTCGACTGCAACGACGGCGAACTGCTGCACCGCTGGGTGACCGAGAGTCTCGGACTCGGCTGGCGCTCGACCTGGGAGATCGACGCCCAGCTCGCGCGCGGCGAACTCGAAACCGTGCTCGACGAGTACGCGCTGCCGGAGTACGACATCCTCGCGGTGTATCCGCAGCAGCGTTATGTGCCGGCGCGCGTGCGCTATTTCATCGACTACCTTAAGGAGGTCTACGCGCGGCCGGGCTATTGGACCGGCGCGTGACGCGTTTCAAATTTTTTTTCGTTTTCGTGCACAGCGCGCGGGAATAAACTGGCCCGAGCTTTGGTAATGCGTGTATAGCGGCCACGGTCGCGCATGCAAGCCAGACGAAGACGCGAGGGGACGACGTGGGCGAATCCGCGTACGAGCAGGATGAGGCCGGACGCAGCCGCCGCTTTCAGGCGCTGGCGCTGCCGCATCTCGATGCGGCCTACAACCTCGCGCGCTGGCTTTCGCGCAATCCGGGCGACGCGGAAGATATCGTCCAGGAGGCGTTCCTGCGGGCGTTTCGCTTCTTCGACACGTTTCGCGGCGACGAGGCCCGCCCGTGGCTCCTCGCGATCGTGCGGCGAGTCTGGTACGACGAATGGCGGCGGCGCGCGGGCGCGGAAGAGGTGGCGCCATTCGACGAGTTGCGCGACGACGCGCCGCTCGAAGGCTGGGAAACGGGCGGCGTCGATCCGGAGACGCTCGCGATCCGCGCCGAAGACGCCCGCCACGTGCAGGACGCGCTAAGGCGCCTGCCGGTGGAGTATCGGGAAGTGCTGGTGCTGCGCGAGCTGGAGGAGTTGGGCTACCGCGAAATCGCGGCAATTGCCGACTTGCCGGTTGGCACGGTGATGTCGCGGCTCGCACGCGGCCGAAGGCGTCTGGCGACGCTGCTGGCGGCGTACCACGGCGGCGAGAGCGGTAAAGCTTCGGCCAGCACGGCCGTCGATGAGTCTGCAAGTGATTCGGTCGTCCGCGCCCACGGCTGCGCGGACGACAGAGCAGGTGTCGGGGGAAGCAGTCAAGCCAGGAGACCATCCGGCCGGGGGAGCGGCGGTCGGTTCCGCGAGGAGCCGGCCGCCGACGGCGGAGCGTCGTTGCATTCTCGCTCCCGCACTGACGGCCGAACGACGGAGGCGCCAGATGAACTGTAACGAAGCGCGCCCGCTGGTCGACGCGAGCGTCGATCGCGAACTCTCCGCCGCCGACGAATGGCGTGTGCGCGAGCATCTCGCAGGTTGCGAGCAGTGCCGCCGCGTTGCCGACGATGCTCAGGCCATCTCTCAGATGATTCGCTCGGCGCCCTACCACCGTGCGCCGGCTGGACTGGCTGCGCGCATCGTCGCGGCATTGCCGGCAACCGAAGTGGCGTCTCCAAAGGCAACGCCATCGCCAGCTCCCGTGCGCGACTCAGGCGGCTGGCGCGCCTGGCTGCGCAACTGGTGGCCAGGCAGCGGCGCAGCAGCGCAGGGCGGAGGCGGTGGTTGGAGCGCTCCGGCCGCGGGCGCCGGTCCGCGCGCGGCCACGCTTGCGTGGTTCGGCTGCGCCGTGCTGATCCTGTGTGCGCTGGCGGTGATCGGCTCGTTGCATCTGCGCCGCCCGGCCGCGGAGACAGCTTTCATCGACGATCTCGTGTCGAGCCATGTGCGCGCCCAGATCTCGGGCCGCGATATCGACGTGATCTCGACCGACCGTCACACCGTGAAGCCATGGTTCAACGGCCGTATCGACTACGCGCCGCCCGTCTTCGATCTGGCGCAGCAGGGTTTTGCGCTGGCGGGCGGACGCCTCGATTATGTGGGGCGCGAACGTGTTGCCGTGCTCGTCTATCACTATCGCAAGCATGTGATCGACGTCTATGTGTTCCCGCCCGGCGCGAGCGGGCCAGCTGTCTCGGGCGCCGCGCCGAGCGGTTCGAGCGAAGGCTACGCGCTCCTGCGCTGGGAGGCGGCGGGCATGACCTGGTGGGCCGTGACGGACGCCGGCTCGGACGCGCTCGACGGCCTGCGCGCGGCGCTCGACGCCCGTCTCGCGGGCGGTGCGAGCGAGGCGGCCGGCAGCTAGGTTTTCTTCTCGCAAGAACGCGGTGGAGCCTCTTCAAGACGCGCCCCACCGCGCAAGTCATTGAAAACACGTCCGAATCATCGCTCCAGCCTACGATCTGCCTTGCGCGGCCAGCCCATCCGCGCTACAATCTTCGGCTTCTCACTTGCCGCACCGGTTCCGACGCCCGGGTGGCTTATATCCACAAGTCAGCACAAGGAGTGAACATGCGTCATTACGAAATCGTCTTCATCGTGCACCCCGATCAGAGCGAGCAAGTGCCCGCCATGATCGAGCGCTACAAGAGCACGATCACCTCGCACGGTGGCCAGATCCACCGCATCGAAGACTGGGGCCGTCGTCAACTGGCCTACATGATCGAGAAACTCGCGAAGGCTCACTACGTCTGCATGAACATCGAATGCGACCAGACCACGCTCGACGAACTGGAACACGCGTTCAAGTTCAACGACGCTGTTCTGCGTCACCTCATCGTCAAGATGAAGAAGGCCGAAACCGGCCCGTCGCCGATGATGAAGGAAGTGCAGCGCGAAGAAGCCAAGAAGGCGGCTGCCCAGCCGACCGAAGCGCAGGCTTAAGTACACAAGCCATCAGGATTCAAGCTCATTTGCCTGAACTAGCCCCGTGAACAGGCTGCAGCTTACGGCCAGCGTCGTCGAACGCGAACCGGTGCGGTACACCCCCGCCGGCGTTCCGATCGCAAGCGTGACGTTGCAGCATCGCACGGAGGTCGTCGAAGCCGGCATTCCCCGCTTCGTCGAGCTCACGATGCCCGCGGTGGCGGCCGGCAAGGCCTGCGGTCTCGTAGAAAGCTGTGAGATGGGCGTGGAAGCGCTCTTCACCGGTTTTCTGGCGAAAAAGCACCGCAATGCGCGAACCCTGGTGTTTCACATCACCGAAATGCAAGGCACAGGAAAGGACTAATCATGCCCCGCCCGACTGGTAAGAAATTCGACAAGCGTCGTCAGCAACAAAACCCGCTCTTCAAGCGTAAGAAGTTCTGCCGCTTCACGGCTGCAAACGTCGAACAGATCGACTACAAGGACCTCGATACGCTGAAGGACTTCATCGGCGAAAACGGCAAGATCACGCCGGCTCGTCTGACGGGTACGAAGGCCCACTATCAGCGTCAGCTGGACACGGCTATCAAGCGCGCGCGTTTCCTCGCGCTGATGCCGTACACCGACCAGCACAAGGCCTAATAAGACGACGCGATAAGGAGCAATAGAATGCAGATCATTCTTCTGGAAAAAGTCGTCAATCTGGGTAACCTCGGCGACATCGTGAAGGTTAAGGACGGTTACGCACGTAACTTCCTGATCCCGAACAAGAAGGCACGCCGCGCAACGAAGGACGCAATCGCTGAATTCGAAGTTCGCCGCGCTGAACTCGAAAAGGCCGCCGCTGAAAAGCTGGCAGCTGCGCAAGCTGAAGGCGAAAAGCTGAACGGTCTGACCGTTCAGATCGGCCAGAAGGCTGGCGTGGACGGCCGTCTGTTCGGTTCGGTCACGAACGCGGACATCGCCGTTGCACTCACGAAGCAAGGCTTCGCGGTGGAAAAGGCGCAAGTGCGTCTGCCGGAAGGCCCGCTGAAGATGGTGGGCGACCACCCGGTGCAGGTTGCGCTGCACACCGACGTCCTCGTCGACGTCACGGTGTCGGTGCTGGGCGAGCACGCCTAAGTACCCACGTGCGGCCCTTGCGGGCCGCGCGGTTTGACGCAAGATCAGGAAGGGCAGGAGCCGCAGGGCTTCTGCCTTTTTTGTTGTGCGCTGTCTGGACGCTCGTTGCGAGTTTTGACGCTTGTTCGAGGCACCCCCTTGTCCGATAATTGCCCTCCATGAACGCTCCGAAAGATCCCCAACTCGACTCGCTGAAGGTCCCGCCGCATTCGATCGAAGCCGAGCAATCGGTGCTCGGCGGCCTGCTTCTGGATAACGCCGCTTGGGACCGGATTGCCGACTTCCTCTCGCAAAGCGACTTCTACCGCTACGATCACCGCATCATCTTCGAGCATATTGGCCGGCTGATTGCGGCCACGCGCCCGGCCGACGTGGTGACGGTGTACGAAGCGCTCGGCACCTCGGGCAAAGCCGATGACGTGGGCGGCCTCGCGTACCTGAACGCACTCGCGCAGAACACGCCGAGCGCCGCGAACATCCGCCGCTATGCGGAAATCGTGCGAGACCGGGCGGTGTTGCGCCGCCTCGTTTCCGTCGCCGACGAAATTTCCGCCGACGCCTTCAACCCGCAGGGCAAGGAAGTGCGCCAGCTGCTCGACGAGGCCGAATCGAAGGTCTTCTCGATCGCCGAAGACGGCGCGCGCGGCACTCAGGGCTTCCTTGAGATCGGGCCGCTGCTCACGCAGGTCGTGGAGCGTATCGACACGCTCTATCACACGGCCAACCCGAGCGACGTGACGGGTACGCCCACGGGCTTCATGGACCTCGACCGCATGACGTCGGGCATGCACGGCGGCGAGCTGATCATCGTGGCAGGGCGCCCGTCGATGGGTAAGACCGCGTTCTCGATGAACATCGGCGAATACGTGGCCGTGGAGTACGGGCTGCCGGTGGCGGTGTTCTCGATGGAAATGCCGGGCACGCAGCTGATCATGCGTATGCTCGGTTCGGTCGGGCGTCTGGACCAGCACCGGATGCGTACGGGCCGGCTGACCGACGAGGACTGGCCGAAGCTCACGCACGCCGTGCAGAAAATGAGCGAGGCGCAGATCTTCATCGACGAAACGGGCGGCCTGAACCCGATGGAATTGCGCTCGCGCGCGCGGCGTCTGTCGCGCCAGTGCGGCAAGCTCGGACTCATCATCATCGACTACTTGCAGCTGATGAGCGGCTCGTCGTCGGGCGAAAACCGGGCGACCGAAATTTCGGAAATCTCGCGCTCGCTCAAGAGCCTCGCGAAGGAACTGGACGTACCCGTGATCGCGCTGTCGCAGCTGAACCGCGGTCTGGAGCAGCGTCCGAACAAGCGGCCGGTGATGTCGGACCTGCGCGAATCGGGCGCTATCGAACAGGACGCGGACGTGATTCTGTTCATTTATCGCGACGAAGTCTACAACCCCGACAGCCCCGACAAGGGCACCGCCGAAATCATCATCGGCAAGCAGCGTAACGGTCCGATCGGCCCCGTTCGCCTCACGTTCCACGGTCAATACACGAAGTTCGACAATTTTGCCGGGGCGCAGACCTTCTACGGCGAATAACGTCATTCCTTGCGCGGCTTGCGCCAAAGTGGCGCAAATGCCGCGGTGGCGTTAGCCGATCCATGCGGCGGCACTCTCCTGACGATACAATATTGCCGTTTTATGACGGTTGGCTTTGTCGCTTATTTTGCCGCCTAATTTGCCGCTTACTGACGGCAATCCGTGACCAATTTCCGGGATACCAATGTTCGGTCGATTCATGCCCACCGAGGGCAAGTTCTTCGAAATTTTCAACGCGCATGCGAAATGCATCGTTTCCGCGAGCCGCGAACTCGAACTTCTGATCGATAACCTCGCCGACGCCGAGGTCCACAAGCAGAACGTGCAGTCTGCCGAGAAGGCCGCCGACAAGCTCACGCACGAGGCGATCGACCTGCTGCACAAGACCTTCATCACGCCGCTCGACCGCGACGAGATCCATAAGCTGATCACGACGATGGACGATTGCCTCGACCTCATGGAGGACGTCGCCACGGCCATTTCGCTGTACGACGTACAAGCCGTGACGGCCGAGGCGAGCCAGCTGGCGCATGTGGTGACGGCCACGGCCGAGCGCGTGCAACTGGCGGTGGGGCTCCTCTCCGACATGAAGCAGGCGCGCGAAATCCTCAAGGCTTGCGAGGACATCGATCGCCTCGAATCCGACGCTGACCGCCTGCTGCGCTCCGCCATCTCGAAGCTGTTCCGCGAGGAAGACAACGTCAAGACGCTGATCAAGCTGAAGGCCATCTACGAATTGCTCGAAGCGATCACGGACAAGTGCGAGGATGTCGCGAACATCATCGAAGGCATCGTGCTAGAGAACGCCTGAGCGGACTGCGATGCAATCGATACAACTCGCCCTCTGGGCGGTCGCGACACTGGTCGCCATCGCTCTCATCTTCGACTTCATGAACGGTTTTCACGATGCTGCGAATTCCATCGCCACGGTCGTGTCCACCGGCGTTCTGAAGCCGCAGCAGGCGGTGGCGTTTGCCGCCATGTTCAACGTGATCGCCTATTTCGTGTTCCACCTGAAGGTGGCGCAGACGGTCGGCAAAGGCACGATCGACCCCGATATCGTCGATCACTACGTGGTGTTCGGCGCGCTGATGGGCGCGATCGGCTGGAACGTGCTCACGTGGTACTACGGCATTCCGTCTAGCTCTTCGCACGCGCTGATCGGCGGTCTCGTGGGCGCGGCGCTCGCGAAGTCGGGCTGGGCCTCGCTCAATTTCGACGGCCTCATGAAGACGGTGGCGTTCATCTTCATCTCGCCGCTGCTCGGTTTCATCCTGGGATCGTTCTTCATGCTCACGGTGTCGTGGCTGTACTTCCGCACACCGCCAAGCAAGGTCGACCGGCGCTTCAGGCGGTTGCAACTCGTTTCCGCTGGCCTTTATAGCCTCGGCCACGGCGGCAACGACGCGCAGAAGACCATCGGCATCATCTGGATGCTGCTGATCGCAACGGGCTACTCGGCAATCGGCTCCGACGCGCCGCCCATCTGGGTGATTGGCGGCTGCTATCTGTCGATGGGTCTCGGCACGCTGTTCGGCGGCTGGCGCATCGTGCGCACGATGGGCCAGAAGATCACCAAGCTCAAGCCGGTGGGCGGCTTCTGCGCGGAGGCGGGCGGGGCGCTTACGCTCTTCACGGCTTCGTGGATGGGCATTCCCGTTTCGACCACGCACACGATCACGGGCGCGATTGTCGGCGTTGGCGCGACGCAGAAGCTCAGCGCGGTGCGCTGGGGCGTGGCGGGCAACATCGTCTGGGCCTGGGTGCTGACCATACCGGCGTCGGCCACGCTGGCCGCCGCTGCCTGGTGGCTCGGTCACCGCTTCATGTAATACCTGCGGCGCCTTCGGGCGCCGCAGTGCTTTTGGGGCCTCGCCAGCGTGCTGGCGGCCGCGTCAGATCAGCGGGGTGCTGGCCCCATCCATCGGAATGAGCGCGCCCGTGACGTAGCTCGCGCGCCGGCTCGCGAGGAAAAGCGCGACATCGGCGATTTCCTCCGGCTTAGCATAGCGCCCGAGCGGCACCTTCGATTCGCCGCTCGCCAACGCCTCGTCCGCGCCGACGCCCGTCCGTTGAGCCTCCAGTTGAACGGCCTCCTGCAACCGTTCCGTGAGCGTGGCGCCCGGGTTGATCGCGTTGATGCGGATGCCGTAGCGCGCGTGATAGTGCGCGAGGCCCACGGTGGCGAGCATCAGCGCTGCGTTGGCCGCGCCTCCCGCGATATGGATGTCGCTCGCGAACTTGCCGCCCATGCCGATGATATTGACGATGGCGCCGGGCTCCGCGCTCTCGCCCGACTTGATCCGCTGCACCATGCGGCGCAGCACTTCCTGCTGCGGATAGATGTAGGGGAAATATTTCGCCTCCATCGTCGCCCTGAACGCGTCCGCATCGAGTGTTTCCGGGTCGTAGCGGCGTGCCGCGCCCGCGCTGTTGATGAGAATATCGATGGGGCCGACCGCCGTGGAGACTTCTTCGACCACGTCCGCGGCGCTATGCGCTTCGTGCAGGTCGGCGCGGGTGAGGTGCACGTGCAGGCCCTCGCTCGCCAATTGTTCGCGCGCGCGCGCGAGATTGGCGGGGTCGCGCGAGACGATCGCCACGCGGGCGCCTTCCTGCGCAAAGGCGCGCGCGCAGGCAAGGCCAATGCCCTTGCTGCCGCCCGTCACGAGTACCACCTTCTTGCTGAGTCCAAGATCCATCGTCGCCTCGCTGCGCGAAAGTATGAAAAACGGTCCCGAAACGATAGCAGAGGCGCGGGGCGCCGCAAACCGCTGGAAGCATGAGTCGCCGTCCGGCCAGGGGCAAGGTGCCCGTCAGCGCCGGGGCGTGGCAGCCTCAGTCGCCGCTGTTGGCAAAGCGCGCGATGGGATCGTCGCTGGACTGGGTTGGGGCGGGCGAGACTGAACCGGCTGTCGAGGCGCGCATGATTTGCACGCTGCCGGCGGACGGAGCCGCCGCCTGGATCGGCGTCGAGCCCACCTGGCCGGCCTGGCGCGCCGCCGCGTTTGCCGTGGGCGGTGGGGGCTCGAAGGCGTCGGCGGCGGCGTCGATGGCGTCGCGAGGTGCGCTGGCGGCGTTGCCGGGCGCAACTGCGGGAGCGAGCGCGCCCGCGTCGCGAGCCTGCGTTTGCGCCGCGCCGAGCGAAGCGGGTGGCGGCTCGAACGCGTCGGCCGGGGCGGCGGCAGCCGTCGAGGCCGTCGGCACAGTCGCCTGCGTCGCCACATAGCCTGGAACCGGAGCGGCGACAATGCGATTCTGGCTCGCAGCGACCGCACGCGGCGCGGGCTGTGCACCCCCGGCAGGCGCGACGCTGGCCATGGCGGCGGCTGGTGGTGCGGCATTCACGCCGGGCGAACGTTCAGTCGGCGCAGAGGCTTCCCACGTCGGGGTCTCGAAAGGCGTGCGCCGCGCCGGCGCCATGCGGCGGATCCCGTCGAAGCGTTTCGCCCAGTAGGGGTTGGTCAGATAGTCGAGCCGCACTGTGCCGCCCGTCGAAGGCGCATTCACGAAGCGCAGATTGCCCACGTAGATCCCGACGTGCGAATGCGGTCGTCCTGTCGTATTGAAGAAGACGAGATCGCCGGCTGCGATCTCATCGGGTTCGATGGTTTCGCCGCGCGTGCTCATTTCCGCGGTGGTGCGCGGCAAGTCGACCGAGGCCGAGCGGGCCAGCACGTATTTCACGAGACCGCTGCAATCGAAGCCGCTATCGGGCGTATTGCCGCCCCAGCGATACGGAATGCCGACGAGCCCCATCGCCTGGATCGAGATTTCCTCGCGGCCCACGCTGTGATCGACGAAATTGGGAAAGCCCGGTGGCCGGGTTCGCCACGTGTTTTCGCTGGAAGACGAACCGCTGCGCGATACCTTTTGCGGCGCGCTGGAGCACGCGGCAAGCAGAACGGAGATCAGAAGCGGAAGCCAGAGTCGGCGCATGAAGCGAATATGGCGCGCGCGACGCGTGCGCCATCGGGAAAACGGATCATGGGCGGATGGTAGCCCGCCCGTCAGGGCTTTCGCAAGGATTCTTCACAACTTACTTGAAGTTCGGGCGCCAACTGTTGCGCCTGGGGGACGCGTGGCCAATAAAAAAGGACCGTATCCGGTTCCCCGGATACGGTCCTTGCCCAATGCGTGGGTGCCTCTGAAAAGCGGCGCCCAGCGAATGGATTACAGGATATCGGACGCGTAATCGGCAAGCCGCGAGCGTTCGCCGCGGGCGAGCGTCACGTGGCCGCTGTGGGCCCAGCCCTTGAAGCGGTCCACCACGTAGGTGAGGCCCGAACTCCCTTCGGTGAGATAAGGCGTATCGATCTGCGCGATGTTGCCCAGACACACGATCTTCGTGCCCGGACCCGCACGCGTGACGAGCGTCTTCATCTGCTTGGGCGTAAGGTTCTGCGCCTCGTCGATGATCAGATACTTGTCGACGAACGTGCGGCCGCGCATGAAGTTCATGCTCTTCACTTTCAGGCGCGAGCGGATCAGTTCCTGAGTCGCAGCGCGCCCCCATTCGCCGGCGGCGTCATCGGTTTTCTGGAGGACTTCGAGGTTGTCGTCGAAGGCGCCCATCCACGGCTGCATCTTTTCCTCTTCCGTGCCCGGCAGGAAGCCGATGTCCTCGCCAACCGGCACCGTCGCGCGCGTGACGATGATCTCGTTGTAGCGCTTTTCGTCGAGCACTTGCGCCAGGCCCGCCGCAAGCGCGACGAGCGTCTTGCCCGTGCCGGCCTGGCCGAGCAGCGTGACGAAGTCGATCTCCGGGTTCATCAGCAGGTTCAGCGCGAAGTTCTGCTCGCGGTTGCGCGCCGTGATGCCCCACACGTTGTTCTTGTGGTGGCCGTAGTCGCGCAGCGTTTGCAGGAGCGCCGTCTTGCCGTTGAGCTCGCGCACGATCGCGTGGAACGCCGGTTCGCCGTTCTGCGGCTCGAGGTACACGAACTCGTTCACCAGCATCGAGAGGCACTCGGGGCCCGTCACGCGGTAATACGTCGTGCCGGTCTTGGTGTCCTGCCAGGACTCCATGCCCTTCGCGTGCTTCGACCAGAAGTCCTGCTGGAGCGCGCGCACGCCCGAGTAGAGCAGGTCCTTGTCTTCGAGAACCTGGTCGTTGAAGTAGTCTTCCGCGGGCAGCCCGAGCGCATGCGCCTTGATACGCATGTTGATGTCTTTCGACACCAGCACGACGAGCCGGTCAGGCCGGTCGCGCTGCAGCGCGCGCACCACGCCGAGGATCTGGTTGTCGGCCTTGCCTTGAGGCAGGCCGTCGACCGGATCGATATGCGTGAGCGTAGTCTGGAAGTACAGGCGTCCGAGCGCCTCGCGGCTGCCGAGGCGGCCAAGCGAAATGCCTTCGGAGATCGGGCCCGCGTTGGCGACCAGCTGGTCGAGCGTGCGGCTCACCTGGCGAGCGTTTCGCGCGACTTCCGACATGCCCTTCTTGTGGTTGTCGAGTTCTTCCAACGTCATCATCGGCAGATAGACGTCGTGCTCCTCGAAACGGAACAAGCAGGTCGGGTCGTGCATGAGCACGTTCGTGTCGAGCACGAAGAGCTTCTGGACTTCGGTGCTCTCTTCGGGATGCACGCGTTTTTTCGTGCCGGCGCGCGTGGCAGGCGCAGCGGCGCCGCCGGAGGCTTTCGCCGACGCGGGCTTGCCGCCGCGCCCAACGGGCGTGTCGGCTCCGGTGCGTGCCTCGACAGGCTGCAGCAGCGCGGCCGTCACTTGCTTGCCGTTGTTGCGCTTGCTGCGCGCGGGCGCCGGTGCGACCGGTTCGAGCGCGGCGAGTTCGGCGCTGCCGCTCGGAAGCGGCACCGTGCGCAGCGTGGTCGCTGCGTTGGCGGCCTGCGTCATCGGCTCGGCGACGCTCGCGGGGCCGTATTCGGCAACGTCGGCTGCGTCGTTCTCGCTCGCGGCCTTGCGTGTGCTGCGCGTCGTGCGGGCACGCGTCTTGTATTCATCCGGCGGCAGCAGGTTGCCGAGCTTGCTGGGGGGAGTAGGCAAAGGCATGGTGTCCCTCGAAAAAATCGGGTCGAGTGGTCGCGGGGTTACCCAGTAAGGCGCGCTTTCGGGCGGTGCGTGCGGGTGCCGGGTAGGCGCCCGCCGTTACTGCGCAAGGTGCGCGCTCAGGTCAGAAAATGCCGGTTCGCCTGGTTTTCGATCAGCTCCTTGACGTTTGCGCGCACCGGGTCGCAAAGCCGGCACGAACGGGGAGAAAAGCGGGAGGGAACAGCGTGGAACAAACAAAAAAGCCGCTGCCCCGGATGACGAGGCAAGCGGCTTCACTTCGGTGTTGTCCCGTTGCCTCGGATGCGCATTTCCGGTCATTGCATGACCGGCTGCGAAACCGCCGCAACGCGACGTAAAAAGGGTTGGACAGGCACTCATTGCAGCCCAATATAACGCTCCTCAAAGCGCTTGTACAGCCTCCAGAACTTCCTCGACATGGCCCGGAACCTTGATGCCGCGCCACTCCTGGCGCAGCACGCCGGCAGCGTCGATCAGGAAGGTCGAGCGTTCGATACCTCGTACCTGTTTGCCATACATTTTCTTCAATTTGATGACGTCGAAGAGCGTGCACAGCGCTTCGTCGGCATCCGATACCAAGGTAAACGGCAATTCGAGCTTGGCCTTGAAGTTATCGTGCGAGCGCACGCTGTCGCGCGACACGCCCACGATCTGCGCGCCGGCCTTCTTGAACTTCGGAGAGAGGTCGCGGAATTGCAGGCCCTCGGTCGTGCAGCCCGGCGTGTTGTCTTTCGGATAGAAGTAGAGCACCACCTTGCTGCCCTTCAGGCTCGAAAGCGTGAAGTCGCCGCCAGTGGCGGGGGCGGTAAAGTCGGGAACGGGGTGGTCGACTGCGATGGTCACGTCAGGCACGTGGCTCTCCCTTTGTTATTGGCTGGCGTTGCCGCAGCGCTTTGAATCTGGAGGCTGCAGCGCCGTTTCGCCGGGACGGCGTGCCGCCCGCGGCGGGGGGGCGTTGCGCGGGCGCGGGTCCGGGCAGGCACCCCGCGGCGCGCGGGCGGCGGATTCAGTCGGGCTGAACGATCAGCTGGCCGGAGCGGCCGGCGATCTCGCCCCAGGTGACAGGGTACGATGGCAGCGAATCCGGGTCCAGCGTCGCATGGTAATCGCCCATCGTGGCAAACGTGTGGCCTTGCGCGCGCCAGCCCGAGAGCAGCTGCTCGAAGATGGGCGCGAGCTTCTGGCCTTCGAGTTCGGCGTGCAGCGTGAACACCTGGTCGTGCGGGTTGTTTTCGGTGCGCTTGAGCATCCACGCGGCGACCGTGTCGTTATCGACGCCGTCTACACCGAGCACCTCGTCGAGCGTGGGCAGCGTGGTGGGCATTTGCACGTGGTTCAACGTGCGGCCCGCCACCACCGGACGGTAGGGCGAGTGGCCACGCCCGTCCGAGGCGTACTTCATGCCCCACGTGTCGATCTGCTCGAAGGCCGCCTCGTTCATCTGCCAGCCCGCTGCACCGTGCGTGACGGGCGGCGTGCCGAAGATACGCGTGAAGCGGTCGTGGCTCTTCTGCATCTGGCGCGCGGTCCATTGCGCGTCACGCGTGCGCACGTTGTCCTGCCAGTACACGTGATCCCACGTATGGATGCCGCACTCGAAGCCGGCTTCGTGAATCGCGCGCATTTCAGCCGCGGCTTCCACGCCGATGTCGGGGCCCGGCAGCAGCACGCCGTACATCAGCTGCTTCACGCCGTAGTGCTCGACCACCGACGTGCGCGAGACCTTCTTCAGAAAGCCCGGCCGCAACACGCGGCGCAGCGCCCAGCCCGTGTGATCCGGGCCGAGGCTGAACAGGAACGTGGCGCGCGCCTTGTAGCGATCGAAGATGCGCGCGAGGTTCGGCACGCCTTCGCGCGTGCCGCGCAGCGTGTCGACGTCAATTTTCAGAACGATGCGAGCCAAGAGGCGAGGACCTTTATCTAACGCTTAGTGTTGCTCGACGAGCGCACGCGCTTCGGCCACATGGCCGCGGTACGCTTCGAAGATCTTGCGCAGCGCTTCGTCGAAGGTCGACTTCGGCGCCCAGCCGAGTTCCTGCTTCGTGTTGTCGATCTTCGGCACGCGGTTCTGCACGTCCTGGTAGCCCGCGCCGTAGTAGGCGCCCGAAGACGTTTCGACGAGCTGCACCTTCTTCGCCGTTTCCGCGTACTCCGGGAATTCGGCGGCGAGCGCGAGCATCTTGTGTGCGAGTTCGCGCACCGAGAAGTTGTTGGTCGGGTTGCCGATGTTGTAGATCTTGCCCGTGGCGACGCCGTCCTTGTTCTCGATGATCTTCATCAGCGCTTCGATGCCGTCGTCGATGTCGGTGAACGCGCGCTTTTGCGCGCCGCCATCCACGAGGCTGATGTTCTCGCCGCGCACGATGTGGCCGAGGAACTGCGTGACGACGCGCGACGAACCTTCCTTCGGCGTGTAGATCGAGTCGAGGCCCGGGCCGATCCAGTTGAACGGACGGAACAGCGTGAAGTTCAGGCCTTCCATGCCGTAGCCCCAGATCACGCGGTCCATGAGCTGCTTGGAGCACGCGTAGATCCAGCGCGGCTTGTTGATCGGGCCGTAGGTCAGCGCCGAGGCGTCCGGATCGAACTGCTCGTCCGAACACATGCCGTAGACCTCGGAGGTCGACGGGAAAACGAGGTGCTTGCGGTACTTCACGGCCGAACGCACGATCGGCAGGTTCGCTTCGAAGTCGAGTTCGAACACGCGCAGCGGCTGCTGCACGTAGGTAGCGGGCGTGGCGATGGCGACGAGCGGCAGGATCACGTCGCACTTCTTGACGTGGTACTCGACCCACTCCTTGTTGATCGTGATGTCGCCTTCGAAGAAGTGCATCCGCTCATGCTTGACGAGGTCGCCGAGGCGATCTGTCTGCATGTCCATGCCGAACACTTCCCAGTTCGTGGATTCGAGGATGCGCTTGGAGAGGTGGTGGCCGATAAAGCCGTTCACACCCAGGATCAGGACTTTTTTGGTCATGGACGGGGGACAGATGAAATGAGTTCGGAGAACGCGGCGGGGCTGATAACGGTTTCTTGACCGTTATGCGCATGCCGCAGTTCGTGGATCGCGATGGCGCGTGCGTCGCCGCAGACGGCGAAAAGCGCATTATCGCTTACGTGGATGCCCACGGGCAATCCGGCGAGGGGGCGGACCCTTTCGGCTTCTTGCGAGCCGGGGCGCACGAGGCGCGCGCGGGCAATGACAAAACGCTCGTTGCCGATGTCGGTGAACGCGCCGGGATAGGGCGGCGCGACGGCGCGAATGAGGTTGTACACCTGCTGCGCGCTTTGGCCGAAGTCGACGCGGCCGTCTTCCGGCTTGCGCCCACCGTAGTAGCTGCCCTTGGTAAGGTCGTTCGGCAGATGCGGCGCCTCGCCCGCAATCAGCGCGGGCAGCACGCGCCAGAGCGTCTGCTCGGCGGCGACCGTGACCTTGTCGAAGACCTGCGCGGCGGTGTCGTCGGGGAGGATCGGCACCGGGGTTTGCGCGACGATCGCACCCGCGTCGGGTTTCGCGGCCATTTCGTGCAGCGTCGCGCCCGTTTCGGTTTCGCCGTTGAGCACGGCCCAGTTCGTGGGCACGCGGCCACGGTACTTCGGCAGGAGCGAGCCGTGCATGTTGTACGCGCCGCGCCCGGCGAGCGCGAGCAGGTCCACGGGCAGCATGTGCCGGTAGTAGAACGAGAAGATGAAGTCCGGCCGCGCCGCGGAAACGGCCGCGCGCAGCTCGGCGCTCTTCGGGTCGGCGGGCGTGACGACCTCGATGCCATGCTCCTGCGCCACCGACTTCACGCTGCCGAACCAGATGTTCTCGGTCGGGCTGTCTTCATGCGTGACGACGAGCGCAACGTCGACGCCGCCCGCGAGCAGCACCTGCAGGCAGCGCACCCCCACGTTGTGATACGCGAAGACAACGGCACGCGGTTTCATTGGCCGGCTCCTTCGTTGGCCGGGTTCGTGGCCGCATTGGCGGGTTGCACCGTCGGCGCCGGTTGCGCGAACGCGGCGGCCTGCACGAAATCCTGGCGCGGCGTATCGGCAACGGCGCGGCCATTGCGTTCCTCGAGGATCGTCTGGATCAGGTAACGCGGACGCGCGCGCACCTGCTGGTAGATGCGGCCGATGTACTCGCCGAGCAGACCGAGCGCGAAGATGATCACGCCGAGCAGGAAGAACGTGATGGCGAACAGCGTGAACACGCCTTGCACTTCCGCCCCGATGATGAAGCGGCGAATCAACAGCAGCACGAAGAGTCCGGCCGAGCCGAGCGAGAGGATCACGCCGATGAACGACAGCCACTGCAGCGGCACGACGGAAAAGCCCGTCACGAGGTCGAAATTCAGGCGAATGAGGCTGTAGAGCGAGTACTTCGATTCGCCGGCGAAGCGCTCTTCGTGCGCGACCTCGACCTCGACCGGGTTTTGCGAGAACGTGTAGGCGAGCGCCGGAATGAAGGTGTTGATTTCGCCGCAGCGGTTGATCGTGTCGATGATGCGGCGGTTGTACGCGCGCAGCATGCAGCCCTGGTCGGTCATCTTGATGCGCGTGATGCGCTCGCGCAGACGGTTCATCGCCTGCGAAGCCTTGCGCCGCCAGAGGCTGTCCTGACGCTGCTTGCGGATGGTGCCGACGTAGTCGTAGCCCTCGCGCATCTTCTCGACGAGCTTGCCGATTTCCTCGGGCGGATTTTGCAGGTCGGCGTCGAGCGTGATGACGATTTCGCCGCGCGCCTGCTCGAAGCCCGCGAGAATCGCCATGTGCTGGCCGTAATTGCCGTTGAGCAGGATCGCGCGCGTGGTGTCGGGCCGCTCGCGGAACTGCTCGGCGAGCATCGCGGCCGAGCGGTCGCGGCTGCCGTCGTTGATGAAGATCACTTCGTACGAGGTGCCGAGCTTGTCGAGCGCCGGATACAGGCGCGCGAACAGCGCGGGAAGGCCAGCTTCCTCGTTGTAGACCGGAATGATGACCGAGACTTCCGGCGTGTCCGGGGTCAGGGTGCCTTGTTCCGTTTGACTCATGTGTGCGTCGATTCCGTTATTGGATGCTTCGGTTTACTGCGTGCGCGGATCACGGCGCAAATACTGCGCCGAGTTCCGCGTTTCCCCTGTGTCTTGCCTGCTGAGTATGCCTGTGGACTTCGACTTCTGATTCTGCAAACTACTTTGCAAACTTCGCGCTAATCTCATTCACCGCCTGGCACACGCGCGCCACGTCGGCCTCGGTCATCTG